>JBOHII010000026.1:0-1866 GCA_050725955.1 Pseudolabrys sp.
CCTCCGACGAGCGCCCGGCGCGGGAGGCGATCGAGGCCGCGCTGCCCGCTTTCGTCGGCGAGATCACGCAGGTGCCGCCGACCTTCTCCGCCCTCAAGATCGCCGGCGAGCGCGCCTACGATCTCGCCCGCGACGGCGAGACGGTGGAACTCGAGGCCCGTCCGGTCGACATCGGCTCCCTGGAGCTGATCGCCACCCCTGGCCCCGATCACACGCTCCTGCACGCCGAATGCGGCAAAGGCACCTATGTCCGCTCGCTGGCCCGCGATCTGGGCCGCGCTTTGGGCTGTTTTGCCCATGTCAGCGCGTTGCGGCGGGTTGCGGTCGGGCCGTTCGGCCCGGAAACCATGATTTTACTGGAACAATTGGAGGCCGTGTGCCATAGAGCCGCGGCCGGCGAGGCTAGCCTCGCCGACACTCTCCTGCCCGTCGAGACCGCGCTGGACGACATCCCGGCGCTGGCCGTCAGTCGGGCGGATGCGGCGAGGCTCGCAAGAGGCCAAGCCGTTTTGTTGCGCGGCCGGGACGCTCCCAATCTGCGCGGACCAGTCTATGTCACGGCATCGGGCCACCTGGTGGCGCTTGCCGAACTGGATCGCGGTGAAATCGTCCCCAAGCGCGTGTTCAACCTGACCGGGCTGGTGGGCAGCGCCGTGTCGAAGAAAGGATGACCGATGTCGGTAACCGCCGGCCGCAAGGCCGAAGTGATCAAGACCTATGCGAAAAAAGCCGGAGACACCGGATCGCCCGAAGTGCAAGTCGCGATCCTGTCCGAGCGCATCAATAATCTCACCGAGCATTTCAAGACCCACGTCAAGGATAACCATTCCAGCCGTGGTTTGCTCAAGATGGTGAGCCAGCGCCGCACGCTGCTCGATTATCTGCGGCGCACCCACGAGGCGAGCTACAAGACTTTGATCGAGAAGCTCGGCATCCGCCGATGATTTTGTTGCCGCGCGGGCCGGTAAGCGCCCCGCGCGTTCCGTGAGCGAATGCAAAGCATTCGCTATTTGACCGGCGGCGATCCGCGCTGCCGGCGACAAGCGGGCCCGGAATAGGTCCGGCCCCGCGACAAGGCTAGGTTCGAAACGCCATGGCAGGATCGCCAGATGCTGTTCGCTTCACCACCGTGACGCGCTGCAGTTTCTTGCCGTCTTGCTCATGGCTTTCGGAGCGTGCCGGAAACCATGAGAGAAAAACGCAATGTTCGATATCCATCGAGTTGAACTCGATTGGGGCGGGCGCAAGCTCACCCTCGAGACCGGCCGGGTAGCGCGCCAGGCCGACGGCGCCGTGCTAGCCACCTACGGCGAAACCACGGTACTCGCCGCCGCTGTCGCTGCCAAGCAGCCGAAGGAAGGCATCGACTTCCTGCCGCTCACCGTCAACTACACCGAAAAATACTATGCAGCCGGCCGCATTCCCGGCGGCTTCTTCAAACGCGAGCGCGGTCCGACCGAAAAGGACACGTTGACCTCGCGCCTGATCGACCGCCCGATCCGTCCGCTGTTCGTGGACGGCTGGCGCTGCGACACGCAGGTGACCATCACCGTGCTCTCGCACGACCAGGAGAACGACCCCGATATCCTCGGCATGGTCGCCGCCTCCGCCGCGCTGACGCTGTCCGGCGCGCCGTTCATGGGCCCCATCGGCGGCGCCCGCGTCGGCTTCGTCAACAACGAGTATGTGCTCAATCCGACGCTCGACGAGATGAAAGAAACCCAACTCGATCTGGTCATCGCCGGCACCACCGACGCCGTGATGATGGTGGAGTCGGAAGCCAAGGAGCTGTCCGAGGAAATCATGCTCGGCGCGGTGATGTTCGGCCACCGGCACATGCAGCCAGTGATCCAGGCCATCATCCAG
>JBOHII010000027.1:0-2309 GCA_050725955.1 Pseudolabrys sp.
CGAACGGCATGTGCATCGGCGTCACGCCGAACGGCGTCGCCGGCAGCACCAGTGCATCCATGCGCTCGGCGACGGCGGCGGCGATGACGTTGGCGGCAAAGGTGTCGGTGCCCGTCGGCAGATGCGGCCCGTGCTGCTCGACGCTGCCGGCGGGCAGGATCACCAGCGGATTGGCCTTGAGCTGCGCCGCAATTTCCGGCTGCGTCAGCTCGATGAAATAGCGGCTAGGCAACATTGACGTTACTCTCGCGTTTCTTCCCGTTATTATGCTGCTATCTTACGGCATATTGGCGTGTGCCGCACAAGGAAATCGAACGCCTGCCCGCAACCCATTTCCCGAGATCACGAGACGACGATAACACCGGCGAAAAGCGCAATCCGGTTCGGTCGCGGCCTATCGCCGACATGAAGAGAGGCTTTGGCAATGCTCGAGCTTTACAATTTCTCGCAATCGACCTGCAGCCTCAAGGTGCGCGTCTGCCTCGAAGAAAAGCGACTTGCCTGGGTCGATCGCCGTCTGGTGTCGAAGAACCACGATCATCTCTCCGACTGGTATCTCAAGCTCAATCCCAACGGCGTGGTGCCGACGCTGATCCATGACGGGCGCCCGGTCTTCGAATCCTCGGTAATCCTGCAATATCTCGACCAGATATATCCGGACATTTCGTTGGTGCCGAACGAGCCGTACGAACTGGCCAAGATGCGCGCTTGGTTGGCCTTCGTCGATGCGGTACCGACACCTGCGGTTCGCTATCCGTCCTTCCAGTTCGGCGGGTTGCTGAAAAAGTTTCAGGCGATGAGCGATGCGGAGTTCGACGAGCAGGTCGGAAAGCGGCCGGTGAAATCGGCCTTCTACAAGAAGATGAGCCGGCAGTCCGGGTTCGGCGCGGCCGAACTCGAAGAAGCCTTCAAGGCGCTTCGCACGACGGCGGCGCGCATGGACCGCATGTTCGATGAAAACGGCGGACCCTGGCTCCTCGGTGGGCAATTCAGTGTCGCCGATATTTCCGTCGCCCCGCTCATCGACCGGGTGGAAGACCTCGGATTGGAATTCCTCTGGGAAGAGCGATTTCCGCGCGTGGCGGATTGGCTACGACGAATCCAGGCGCGGCCGCCCTATGGCAAGGCCTATTACCACGGCAGCCGGCTGTCGGACCTCTATCCCGAGCTCGGGCTGGGACGCGGCACCCATCGTCATGTCCTGGAGCGAAACGTGGCCATCTCCGCATGACCCTCAGCCGGTCGCGGCGGCAGCGGACTCCCAAAGCCCAGCAAGCTGAGAGAAAGCCGCATCGCCGTGCTGTGTGCGCTCACGCTCGGTCACGTCGCCCCACGCGACGATGGCTTTTTGGTAAGCCGGGCGGGCGGCAATGCGGGCATACCAATCGTTAAGATGTGTCAGGTGCCGCCAGAGCGGCGCCATCATGAATGATTCCAATCGGCGCACATAGACGACAAGCGCGATATCGGCGAGCGAATAGCTTTCGCCTGCGAGCCAGGGGCTCTGCGTGAGCGTAGCGTCCATGTCTTCGAACAGCCGCCTGAACGCCGCTACCGCGTCCGGCAGCAGCGGCGATTCGAGACCGGAGGCGATGTTGACCCGGTCGTTGGTCTTTCGCACCGCATCGCGCATCTGCGCGTAATATTTCTCGATCTTGTCGGCACCCTTGGCCTTGTAGATATGCCGGTTGACCAGACAAACGCCGATCGTACGGCTGGCGACATGCACCCCGTCGTCAATCTTGCGCATCCAAAGCCGCATGTTGGCGCGCGCTTCCGGCGATGCCGGCCGGAACGATGGCTCGGGAAAAACGTCCTCGAGGTATTCCAGAATGATCAGGGACTCGGGCGTTGCCGCGCCATTGTGAATGATTACCGGGACCAGCCCCTTGGGGTTGAGACGGTGATAGTCTTCGGGGAGCTGTTCGACATCGCCACGGGCGGTGTCGACGATCACACTCTTCCAGACAATAGACTTTTCTTCCAGCAGGAGACGCACGCGCTGGGCGGCGGTCGAGCGGTCGTAGTGAAAAAGCGTCAGCATGCCAGGTTACCGCTTAGCGCCTAGGCAACATTAACCTTCCTCGCCTCGGCGCGGCGGCGCGCTTCATCGATGATGTCGACGATGCGCACGTATTGGCCACTGTTGTCGATCGAGCGCAGCGCCGCGTTCACCACCGCGACCGCGACATTGCCGTTATGCGCGGTCAGTTCGTTGGCCGTGCCGGTGCGGCAGCTATGCGCGAACATTTCCAGTTCGGCGGCGAACATGTCGCTTTCCGGCACCTTGAGGTTCTCGCGCTTGCCGT
>JBOHII010000028.1:0-2080 GCA_050725955.1 Pseudolabrys sp.
GTCTTGGCCGAGGCGTCGTCGGCGGCGCCGGCAAGCTGGGTCGAAGCCGCCAGCATCTGATCGGAAATGCGTCCGAGATCGGCGAGCGTGGCTTCCACCTCCGCAGAAAAGCGCGATATCTCGCCCGACATCTGCTCCTGCCGCCGCGTGCGCAATTCGGCGTCGTCGCGTACCGTGCGATTGAGTTCCTCGTTGTGGCGCATGGCGCGCTGGAACACGGCGATCGAGCGCGCCAGTGCGCCGATCTCGTCGCTGCGCTCGCTGAACGGCACCGACACGGAAGCCTCGCCGGCGGCAACCGCCTCGGTAACGCGCGTGATGTCGGCGATCGGCTTGGCCACGTTGCGTGATATCGTCGCCGCGCCGGCGGCCGCCAGCATGACGGCGAGCCCGGCGAGCAGGCTCAACCACAACGCGGTCTTGTCGATGCCGGTGTCGATCTCGTCGTAAACGCGGTTGGCGCGCGTCGCATAAATCTTAGTGAGCTGATCGAGATCCTTGTTGAGCGCCTTGCGAACCGAGCGGTTGGCGTCGTTGTCGCCCCAGACGCGGCCGGCAGCGGGACTGACTTCGGTGCCCAGCCGCGCAAGCTCGCGGCGGAAATCGATGAATTTCGCGATACGGCCGGAAAACTGGCCGAACAATTCGGCGTCGTCCCCGCGCACCGATTTTTTCCAGTCCTCGACCACCTTGGCGATCTGCTTGTTGAATCTGAGAATGCCGTCAGCGTAGATTTTCGACGTCTTCATGTCGCTCGACATGTAGACGCCGCGCGATTCCATCACCACGGCGTAGATCAGCCCGTTGACCTTTTCGACGTTCCAAGTCCCGGCATTGGCGGATTCGAATTGGTCGGTGAGTGCCGCGTGGTGGCGTGCCGCCGAGACCGCGACCAACGCCAGCGCGATAGTGATGGTGGCCACCAGCGCAAAGATCGCATAGAGCTTGGCGGCAATGGAAAGCTTCGACAAAATCAAAAGCGGCCCCTACCCTTGCAAATAAAGGTCCCCCCGGGCGGCCATAGTGTCGGCAATATGTTAACGTTTTGTTTTCCTTAAGCTTCTCGTCGTCAAAAAGATCGCTTATAGGTCGTCATGAGCCTGAAAATCGCGGTGCAAATGGATCCGATCCAGCGGATCAATATCAAGGGCGATTCGACCTTTGCCCTGCTGCTGGAGGCGCAAAAGCGCGGTCACCCTATCGCCTATTACACCCCCGACCGGCTCGCGCTGCTCAACGGCCGCCTGTTCGCATCCGTCGAACCCTTGAGCGTGCGCGATATCGCCGGCGACTACTTCACGCTGGGTGAGGCAAAGCGGGTGGAGTTGACCGAATTCGACGTGGTGCTGCTGCGCCAGGACCCGCCCTTCGACCTCGCTTATGTGACCACCACCCATTTGCTCGAACGCATCCATCCGAAGACCTTGGTGGTCAACGACCCGGCGCATGTGCGCAACGCGCCGGAAAAGATAATGGTCACCGAGTTTCCCGATTTGATGCCGCCAACGCTGGTCACCCGCGACCTCGCCGAAATCAAATCGTTTCGCGCCGAGCACGGCGATATCGTGATGAAGCCGCTTTACGGCTACGGCGGCGGCGCGGTGTTTCGCATCACCCGCGACGACCTCAATTTCGGCTCGCTCTACGACATGTTCGCGACCATCTTCCGCGAGCAATGGGTGGTGCAGAAATTCCTCCCCGCGGTGAAGCAGGGCGACAAGCGCATTCTGCTGGTCGACGGCAACTTCGCCGGCGCGGTCAACCGTATCCCGGCCGACGACGACCTGCGCTCCAACATGGTGCGCGGCGGCGCGCCGGCGGCGACCGAGCTGACCGCGCGCGAGCGCGAAATCTGCAAGCGGCTCGGCCCGGCCCTGCGCGAACGAGGACTGCTGTTTGCCGGCATCGACGTGATCGGCGACTGGCTGACCGAGATCAATGTCACCTCTCCCACCGGCATCCGCGCGGTGAAAAACCTCGGCGGCCCCGACGCCGCCGCGCTGATCTGGGACAAGATCGAGGCGAAGCGGCGCTAGGGGAACGTGCCGCGATCCAGGCTGTATTGACACTGTGGATACGC
>JBOHII010000029.1:0-2810 GCA_050725955.1 Pseudolabrys sp.
GCCCATGTGTTCGGCACGCGCCGCAGAGACGATCCTGCCTGTGAGAAGAAGCTCCTTGGTGTGACGCAGCGAAGCTGCCCATGGCGTAATCAGAAAAGGCGCCGCCGTTCCGATACGAGCTTCCGGCTCGCCGAACGAACTCGACCGTTCGGCGACCACGAAATCGCAGGCCATTGCCATTTCGAACGCGCCGCCAAGGCAATAGCCCTCGATCGCCGCGATCATCGGCTTTTTAAAATTCCAGATTTTCCAGCATACCTCGTTCCCCGGCGCGATATGATCGCGAATGCTTTCAACGGATCGATCCTTCATTTTTTCCATTGCTGCCGGAAAATCATAGCCGGCGGAAAAATTGCCGCCCGCCCCTCGAATCGCAACACAGCCGACGGACTCGTCGGCTTCGGCATCGGTGAGTGCCTGGAGTAGATCGAGCCATTGCTGGCGGTTGAACGCATTCTTCGTTTTCGGCTGGTTCAGCACCATCCAGCGGAGTCTCTGCTCCTGACGCGTTTCGATTGTCTGAAAGGTCGAATCCATCGCTCAAATGTTACCGATGACAACAAATGGTATCGCGGCGAACCCAGCGTAGCAATCGTGTTTACCAAAAAAGCCTGGCACGGCGCCATCCCGCGGCGTCTTCGGTGCGCGGCTCAGAGCACCTGCAATCTGGTTCAAGCAGGGCTGGCCATGCTAGACTCTTGTGCAGGGTGCGACTGCCCTATTCAGTCAATTGAAATGTAACGGGAGGTTTACTTGGGCCAGCAATTCAAACTCACCACCGCCGACCAGCACACGCTCGGCGCCTACCGCGCCGATCCGCAGGGCAAGGCCAAGGGCGCCATGGTCGTGGTGCAGGAGATTTTCGGCGTCAACCAGCACGTCCGCGCGGTCTGCGATCGGCTCGCCGGCTTAGGCTATGCCGCGGTGGCGCCGGCGGTGTTCGACCGTTTCGTGCGCGACTTCGAGTGCGGCTATACGCCCGACGAGATCGCCAATGCCCGCAGCTATCTGGGCAATCTCAACTGGGACCACATGATGGCCGACATCGCCGCCGCACAAGGCGATCTCAAGGGCGTCGGCCCGCTCGGCGTCATCGGCTTCTGCATGGGCGGCACCGCGGCGTTTCTGGCGGCCTGCCGGCTCACCGGCCTTTCGGCGGCGGTCGCCTTTTACGGCGGCATGATCGGCAAGTTCGCCGACGAGAAGCCGAAATGTCCGTTGCAGATGCATTTCGGCGAGAAGGACGAAGGCATTCCGATGAGTACGGTGGACGAGATCAAGAAGAAACAGCCACAGGCGGAAAGCTACGTCTACCCGAACGCCGCGCACGGCTTTTATTGCGACGAACGCGCGAGCTACAACAAGGACGCCGCCGCGCTCGCCTGGAGCCGCACGCAGGAATTCCTCGGCAAGCACATGAAGAAGTGACATTCCTTGACGTCATCGCCGGGCCGGCGCCAACGGGCCCGCGCGCAGCGCGGCCCGATGCCAGGCTCCGCGCCGTGACCCGGTGTCATGTCATTCGAATGCGCGGCGTGCGGGCAACCTAGAACCACCGCTCCTTGACCACCACAGTGTCGCCAGGGCGCAAGGGATAAGTGAGCGGCACATTGCCCTTAAACGACTGGCCGGGGGCGCTGCGGGTCAGTTCGACGGTGCTCTTGCTGGCGCGCGGGGAAAATCCGCCGGCAATGGCGATCGCCTTTTCTGCCGACATGTCGGCGACGTAAGGATATTGGCCCGGATTGGTCACCTCGCCGAGGATGAAGAAGGGCCGGTAGGTTTCGACCTCGACCGACACGTGCGGCTCGCGCACGTAGCCCTGCTTAAGCCGCTCGGCGATCGTCTGCGATAATTGCTGGGTGGTGGCGCCGCGCGCCGGCACGCTGCCGACGAGCGGCAGGTTCACATTGCCGCCGGCATCGACGATGTAGGAATTGGAAATGCCGTCCTGGCCGAACACCACCACGCGCAGCTTGTCGCCGGCATCGAGCGTGTAGGGCTGTTGGTAAGGCGATGCCAAGGCGTAGCCGTAAGGCGCCGCGGCATAGGGGCCCCCGCTGTAGGGCACGACGTATTGCGGGGCGGCATATTGCGGCGGCGCGTATTGTGGCGGCGCGTATTGTGGAGCGGCGTATTGCGGCGCCGCGCTTTGCGGGGGCGTGTACTGCAGAACGTAAGGCTGCTGTACCGGCCGCGGCGCGTACATTTGTTGCGCCGGCTGTTGTGCGTAGACCGGCGGCGGTGGCTGTTGCGCGTAGGCCGGTTGTTGCACGTAGACCTGAGGCGCCGGTTGCTGCGCATAAATCGGCGGCGCGCTTTGTTGTGTATTGAGCAATCCGCGGCCGCTTTCGGGTGCGGGTGGTTGATCGAACTGGTGATCGGTCTGCGGCGTGTATTGCGGCTGCGCGAAAATTTGCGACGAGAACAAGCCGTGCCCATTGCTCGGCGCGGGCTGCGCCGCCGGCGGCTGATAGGCCTGCGCGTATTGTGGCGGCGCGTATTGCGGCTGGGCATAGGCCTGCGGCGCGTAGGGCGCCTGCGCGTAGGACTGCTGCACCACGACGGGCACCGGCCGGCCGCTCGCCGGATCGATCACATAGGTCTGCTGCGCGCGCGCGAAAGCGGTTGCCGCGAGAGCGGCCACGATCGGCAACAAAAAGCGGGCTCCCCGCATCAAGCGAATCCGCACCGGGTCAAAACTGATTAAGCCCGATTAACGCTTTATATGGTTAATAAACCCTCACTGCCGACGCGCCGCGATAACCGGCTGTCACGGCAGCATTTTTGGCCATGGCCCGGAACGGCAA
>JBOHII010000030.1:0-2999 GCA_050725955.1 Pseudolabrys sp.
CTTCAATATCACCCTGGAGCGCTCCTTCGATCCAGCCGCCGGCGAGGTTGATCTGTTCCCGCAGGAGATTACCCGCGTGCTGCTCAATTTGATTTCAAACGGCTTCTACGCGGCGACCAAGCGCAAGGCGGAAACCAACGGCGGCTACGAGCCGACGCTTGCCGCCGCGACAAAAAACCTCGGCGACAGCGTCGAAATCAGGATCCGCGACAACGGGACCGGCATCCCGCCCGAGGTCAAGGAAAAGATGTTCAATCCGTTCTTTACGACCAAGCCGGCCGGCGAGGGCACCGGCCTCGGCCTGTCGTTGAGCTATGACATCATCGTCAAGCAACATGCCGGTTCCATAGAGGTCAATACGCAGCCCGGCGAGTTTACCGAGTTCAGGATCGTGCTGCCGCGCGGGGCCGCAACCATTGCCAAATCGGGAGATCATGCGTGAATCTTCTCATTCTTGTCGTCGATGATGAGCCGGACGTCGAATTGCTATTCCGTCAGCAATTCCGCCGCGATCTGCGCGCCGGCCGCTTTACCATGGAATTTGCGCAATCCGCCCCCATGGCGCTGCAGCGCATCAGCGACGCCGGCGATGCCTCGCTCATTCTGATACTGTCCGACATCAATATGCCAGGCATGAGCGGGCTTGAAATGCTGCCCAAGGCGAAAGCCGCACGGCCGGACGTTCCGATCATCATGATCACCGCCTATGGCGACGCGGAAACCAAGCGCAAGGCGCTGGAAGGTGGCGCCGAGACACTGCTGACCAAGCCGATCGACTTCGGCGCGCTGCGCAGCGAAATCGAAACTCGGGTTGAACGCACCGCATGACCGCACGGATCCTGGTAGTCGACGACGAGCCGGACCTGGAAACGCTTATCCAGCAAAAGTTTCGGCATCAGATCCGCGATAGCGGTGTGAGCTTTCTATTCGCCCGCGACGGTGTCGAGGCGCTGACCGTGCTAGAGGCGAACCCGGACGTCGATCTGGTGGTCACCGACATCAACATGCCGCGCATGGACGGGCTGTCGCTGCTGCAGAAGTTGCAGGAGAACGAAGAGAAGCTGTCCACCATCATCGTCTCCGCCTATGGCGACATCGCCAACATCCGCACCGCGATGAACCGCGGCGCGTTCGATTTCCTAACCAAGCCGATCGATTTCGTCGACCTCGAAATGACGATCGCCAAGACCATTCGGCATGTCGAAGGCCTGCGCGAGGCACGGCGGCGGCAGGCGGAGGCCGAGCGGGCGCACGCGTCCCTGTCACGTTATTTCTCGCCTAATCTGGCGGAACGGCTTGCCAGCGACGCGGCCGCAATCGATCTTAGCGGACAGCGGCGCGAGATCGCGACGGTGTTCACTGACATCGCCGGCTTCACCGCGTTGGTCGAGACGCTCGAGCCCGACGTGCTCGGGCCGCTGCTCAACGACTACCTTACCGGGATGACCGATATCGTGTTCGCGTATGACGGTACGGTCGCCAAGATCATCGGCGATGCTCTGCATATTTTGTTCGGCGCCCCCGGCGAGCAGCCGGACCATCCCGACCGCGCCGTCGCCTGCGCCTTGGCTTTGGACGATTACGCGCAAGCGTTTCGCGACCGCTGGCACAAGAAGGGGGTCGCACTAGGTGCCACGCGGATCGGCGTTCATGCCGGATCGGCGATCGTCGGCAATTTCGGTGGCGGGCGCTTCTTCGATTACACCGCGTATGGCGACACCATCAATATTGCGGCGCGGCTGGAAGCTGCCAACAAGCAGCTCGGCACCCGCATATGCGTCAGCGCGCCGCTCGTTGCCAAGGTTAAGGACTTCCGCGGCCGCCCCGTGGGCGATCTGCTGCTGCGGGGCAGGTCGGAGGCGTTGCGCGCATACGAGCCGCTGCCGGCGAAACAGTACGATGACCCCTCGACCAAGAGCTATTTGGAAGCCTTCGCCAAGCTGGAAGCGGGTGACGCCGGCGCAATCGCTGCCTACGCCGCCCATGTCGGCCAACGCGCCGACGACCAACTGGCCAGCTTCCATCTCAAGCGCCTGTTGAACGGCTCAACCGGCCCGCAAATTGTCATGGACTAGGCCGCGTGCTCATAAATTCGGTTCTGTAAACATGGCTCGTTGTCCGCGTCACTAAGGGTTAAACGGACGTCGCGTTAGGCGCGGCGTAACTGCTAGTTCTTCTCACCCGCACACATCGCAACGACGAGCACGTCGCGGTCCTGATAATCGACGAGCGTGCGCCAAAACTGGTCCATGCGGGCCGCCCGATGATCGAGATCTATACCAGCGGGCAGCGCGACGATCGCCGCGTCCAAACCGAGTGAGCTAATGGTCCGGACCTCGCCGACATCCCCGCGCATCGGATGACGCGCTGCGCTCAATGTTCGTCGATGCGGCGGTCCTGCTTCGCCCGTGCCGGCACTTAGCCTTCGACGTTGAGGTCCTTGATCACTTCGTCGAGGCGGCGAAGCTTATCGGGATCGCTGGCGAGCGCGCGGCGCGCATCGGCGGCGGCGGCATGCGCCTTGTCGCGGTCGCCCAGCACCATATAGGCGCGCAACAACCGCTCCCATCCGGCCACGTCGGAGCCATCCTGTTTGAGCCTGTCGGCGAGCCGCGCCACCATGGCGTTGACGTCGGGCTCGGGCGGCGCGGCGGCCGTGCCGGCAGCCGGTTCGCCGGATGCGCCGGGAGCGCGCGCTGCTCCGCCTTGCGGCGCCGTGTGGTTCAATGCGTGGTTGACCATCGCTGCCCAAGGTGCGCCGGGCGGCGCCTTGGCCAGCAGGTCGCGCCAGATTTTCTCGGCATCGGCACGCCGGCCATCCTGGTCGGCCGCCACGCCGAGATAGAAGCGCGCCATCACATTCTCGCCGTCCACTTTCAGCGCGCGATCGAATTGCGCCTTGGCATCGGCGGTGACAACGCCATTGGCGGCGAACACCAGCGCCTCACCGAGATCGGCCTCGTGCGCGGCGGTGCTGCCGTCGAGGCTGAGAATATTGC
>JBOHII010000031.1:0-6747 GCA_050725955.1 Pseudolabrys sp.
GCGGCGTGCGGCATGGCGTAGTCCATGAAACTGGCGCTGAGCAATTGCCCGGAAGCCGCATCGTAGACGGTGTCTTCCATCAGCGCCTGCCCGATGCCCTGCACCGCGCCGCCATGCACCTGGCCGGCGAGCAGCAGCGGATTGAGGCTGGCGCCGAAATCGTCGACCACGACATAGTTCAGGATCGCCGTTGCGCCGGTATCGGGATCGACTTCGACTTCCGCGATATGCGTGCCATTCGGAAACGTCGGCGGCTCGGTGCCGAATTCGTTCGACGCGCGCAGTTGCTCGGGCTTCGCCTGCGGATGCGCGGCTAGTTCGGCAAAGGAAATCGCGCGGTCGGTGCCGGCGACGCGAACACGGCCGTCCGCAATTTCCATATCGCCGGGCGCCGCCTCGAGCGCGTCTGCGGCAAGTTGCTTGAGCTGTTCGGCCAGCGTCTTGCTCGCGCGGTCGACCGCGACGCCGCCGACGGGGATAGAACTCGATCCGCCGGTGCCGGCGCCGGTCGCAATCTGGTCGGTATCGCCCTGAACCAGGCGCACTTGGCTGGGCGGCAGATCGAGCCGCTCGGCGACCAGTTGCGCATAAGAGGTGGCATGCCCCTGCCCGGTCGATTGCGAGCCGATCAACACGGTGACGCCACCATCGCGATCCAGCCGCACATTCGCCGTTTCCGGACCGTTGTTGCCGCAGGCCTCGACATAGGTGGCGATGCCGATGCCGCGCAGCTTGCCGGCGCGCTTCGATGCAGCCGCGCGTTTGCTAAAGCCGTCCCAGTCGGCGATTTCCTGCGCGCGCGCGAGCGTGCCGGCAAAATCGCCGGAGTCGTAGAACTTGCCCGTCGGCGTCGTATAGGGCAGCGCCTTCGGCTTGATCAGATTCTTGCGGCGCAATGCATCGGGCGCCATGTCGAGATCGCGCGCCGCCGTATCGACCAGCCGCTCAATCAAATAGGAGGCTTCCGGCCGGCCGGCGCCGCGATAGGCGTCGACCGGAACGGTGTTGGTGTAGGCCGCGCGCAGACGCACATGCGCCACCGGAATGTCATAGGCGCCGGTCGCCATGCCGGCGCCGAGCCAGGGAATGTAAGGCGCGTAGCAGGACAGGTACGCGCCCATATCGGCAACGACGTCGAGTTCGAGCGCCAGGAAGCGCCCCTTGTCGTCGAGCGCCAGCCGCGCCATCGAAATGTTGTCGCGGCCGTGGCTGTCGCCAAGGAAATGCTCGGAGCGTTCGCAAATCCATTTCACCGGCCGGCGTAGCCGTTCTGCGGCAACCGCGGCCAGCGCATATTCGCGATAGGGAAACAGCTTGGTGCCGAAGCCGCCGCCGACGTCGGGCGTAATCACCCGCATCTTGTCGAGCGGCAGCTTGAGCACCTGGCCGCAGATGATGTCGCGGATGATATTGCTGCCCTGGCTGCCAAGCGTCAGCGTATAGCGGTTGCCGTCGTATTCGGCGATGACGCCGCGGGTATCCATGTAATTTGTCACCAGCCGCTGATTGACGATGGTGAGCGCAACCGTCTTGGCCGCTTGCGCGAACGTTTGCTTGGTCGCCTGCGCGTCGCCGAGCTCGGTTGCGAAGGCAAGATTACCCGGACGGTCGGGCCAGACTTTCGGCGCGCCAGGGGCAAGTGCTGCCACGGCGCCGATCACATGTGGCAGCGGCTGCCAATCGACGGCGATCGCTTCGGCGGCGTCCTTGGCCGCCGCCAGGCTGTCGGCGACCACGAAGGCAACGGCATCGCCGACATGGCGCACGATGTCCTTGGCCAGAATCGGATAGAGCGGAATCTTGATCTCGGGACCAGGGATCACGCCCGGGGTCGGCAGCGGCCCGAGGCCGGCGACGTCGGCAGCGACCAGCACCAGGCGCACGCCCGGCATGGCACGCACGCGGTCGAGCTCGTGGATGGAAAAACGCGCATGCGCGTGCGGCGAGCGCAGCATCACCGCGTGCAGCGTGGCGTCGGGCGCGACATCGGCGACGTAACGCCCCGCCCCGCGCAGCAGCGGATCGTCCTCCTTGCGGGTGAGCGCCTGTCCGAAGCCGAATTTCATCGTCATCGTTTGGCCGGCTGCGCCTGCTCGCGCCGCCGCGCAAAGCGCGCCGCAAGCCAGCGCGAAACCACGTAGAACACCGGCGTGAAGATCAGCCCGAAGGTGGTGACGCCGATCATGCCGGAGAACACCGTGGTGCCTAGCGTCTGGCGCAGCTCGGCCCCGGCGCCGGACGCCCAGACCAGCGGCGTCACACCCAAGATGAATGCGAGCGAGGTCATCAGAATTGGCCGCAGCCGCAGGTGTGCCGCTTCGACCGCGGCGGCGAAACGGTCGCGGCCGGCGTCCTCAAGCTGCTTGGCGAATTCCACGATCAAAATTGCGTTCTTGGAAGCAAGCCCGATCAGCACGATGAAGCCGACCTGCGTGAGAATATTGTTGTCCATTCCGCGCAGCGCCACGCCGACGATGGAGGCGATCAGGCACATCGGCACAATCAGGATCACCGCCACCGGTAAGGTCAGGCTCTCGAACTGCGCCGCCAGCACCAGGAACACGAACACCACCGCCAGCACGAAGGCGAAGATCGCGGTATTGCCGGCCCGCAATTGCTGGAAGGCGAGCGTGGTCCATTCGTAGGAGAAACCTTCCGGCAGCGTTTGGGCCGCCAGCTTCTCCATGATCTTTATGGCCTCACCCTGGCTGTAGCCGGGCGAGGCCGTGCCGTCGAGCTCGGCCGCCGGGTAGAGATTGTAACGCGGCACTCGATAGGGCCCGGTGATGGTGCGCACCGTGGTAAAGGCGCCGAGCGGCACGGTTTCGCCGGTCTTGTTGCGCACACGAATTCTCAGGACGTCCTCGGTATCCTGGCGATAGTTGCTCTCAGCCTGCGCGACCACGCGGTAGGTGCGGCCGAACAGGTTGAAGTCGTTGACGTAGGCCGAGCCGAGATAAATTTGCAGCGCGGCGAACACGTCCGGGATATTGATGCCGAGCAATTGCGCCTTGACGCGATCGATATCGAGATAAAGCTGCGGCGTGGTGTTCTCGAACAGCGAATAGACCTGGGTGAGCCCGGGCGTCTGCGCCGCCCGCCCCATCATCGCGTAAACCGCGCCCTGCAAGGCCTGCGATCCCTGCCCGGCACGATCCTCGACCATCATGCGGAAGCCGCCGGCATTGCCGATGCCGGAAACCGGCGGCGGCGCTGCCACGAAAATCAGGCCGTCCTTGATCGCCTGCAGGCGCACGTACAATTGGCCCTGGATCGCGGCGGCCGACAACCGCGGGTCATGCGCGCGCTTCTCGAACGGGTCGAGCGTGACGAAGATGGCGCCTGCATTCGGCGCCTGGGTAAAGGTGGCCCCGGAAAAGCCGACGATGTTCACCGCATGCGCTATGCCCGGCGTATTCAACGCGATTTCCACAGCGCGCCGATTAACGTCGTCGGTGCGCGTGAGCGATGCCGCGGGCGGCAATTGCGTGATGATGATGAGGTAACCGCGGTCGAGCTGTGGGATGAACCCGATCGGCGTCTTGCGGAATTCATTGAGCCCGAAGGCGATCACGCCGGCATATAGCAGGAGCATCAGCACGGAGATGCGGACCGTGCGCGCGGTCAGCCAGCCATAGCCGCGAACTAGCGCGTCGAAGGACCGGTTAAATGCGCCGAAGAACCCGTGAATTGGCTTGCTCCACCAGCGATGTTCCTCGGCCCGCGCTTCCGGCTTGAGCAGCAGCGTGCACAGCGCCGGCGACAACGTCAGCGACACCGTGAGCGAGATGATGGTCGCGCCGGCGATGGTGAGCGCGAACTGCCGGTAGAATTGGCCGGAAATGCCGGTGATGAAGGCCGATGGCACGAACACCGAAATCAGCACCAGCGCGATGGCCACCAGCGCCGCGCCGACCTCGTCCATGCTCTTGATCGCGGCATCGCGCGGGGCCAGGCCTGCCTCAATGTTGCGTTGGATGTTCTCCACCACGACGATGGCGTCGTCGACCACGATGCCGATGGCGAGCACCAGGCCGAACAGCGACAGGTTGTTGAGGGTGAACCCGAAGATCGACATGAAAAAGAACGTGCCGATCAGCGACACCGGTATGGCGACGATGGGGATGACCGCGGCCCGCCAGGTTTGCAGGAACAGGATCACCACCAGCACGACCAGGACGATCGCTTCGCCGATGGTCGTTTCGACGGCGTCGACCGATTGCTGGATGAATTCCGTTGGATTGTAGACGATGGTGTATTTGAGGCCGGGCGGGAAGCGCTTGGAGAGATCCTCCATCGTCTTCTCGATTTCCCGCGCGGTCGACAGCGCATTAGATCCGGGGCGTTGGAATATGCCTATGGCGATTGCCGGGTTGCGATCGAGGTAGGAATTCGTCCCGTAGTCCTGCGCCGCGAGTTCCACCCGGGCGACATCCTTGACCCGCACGACCGCGTCGGCCGTCTGCTTGACCACGACATTGCCGAACTCGGCCGGATCGGCCAGGCGGCCCTGCGTTTGCACCGAAATCTGAAACGCGCCCGGCTTGTCCATTGGCGGCTGATCGAGCACGCCGGAGGCGACCTGCACGTTCTGCCCTTGCAATGCGGTCACCACGTCGGCCGCGGTCAGCCCGACCGATTGCAGACGGTCAGGGTCGAGCCAAACGCGCATGGCGTAGTCGCGGCTGCCGAACACGATGAGCGAGCCGACGCCGTCGACGCGGGTGAGCGCATCGGTGATTTCAAGGGTGGCATAGTTCGAGATGAACAAGGTGTCGCGCGACTTGTCGGGCGAATAAAGGTGCACGACCATCATGATGTCGGGCGAGCTTTTTTGCACGGTGACGCCGATGTTGCGCACGTCAGCGGGCAACCGCGGCTGCGCGATGGCGACGCGGTTCTGCACCTGCACCTGCGCAATGTCGAGGTTGGTGCCGATGTCGAAAGTGACCGAAATCGTGAACCGTCCATCCGAGGTCGAGTTCGACGACAGATAGATCATGTTCTCGACGCCGTTGATCTGCTGCTCGATCGGCGTCACCACGGTCGAGGCGACGACGTCGGCGCTGGCGCCCGGATACTGGCCGGTAACGTTGATGGTCGGCGGCGCGATCTCGGGATATTGCGCGATCGGCAGGCGGAAAAACGCGACGCCGCCGAGGATCACGAATATGATCGAGACCACGGAGGCGAAAATCGGCCGGTCGATGAAGAAATGCGAGATACGCATCGGTTCTGGCCAGTCCTATTCCTTCAACGCCTGCGGCGGGCCGCCACCTTGCTTTGGCGGTGCGCCTTTGCCCTCCTCCTGCGGCGTGACCTTCTGGCCGGGCCGCGCGCGCATCAAACCGTTGACGATGACGCGGTCGTCGGCGCCGATCCCGGACTTGATCACCTGCAATCCGTCTGCGGTGGTCTGGCCGAGCGTGACGTATTTGGAAACGACCGTATTGTCGGTATTGACCGTGAGCACGAATTTGCGCACCTGCTCGGTACCGATCGCCACGGCCGGAACCAGCAGGGCCTCGTAGGGCGGCGACGCTGGTACTTGTAGGCGGGCGAACATGCCGGGGGTGAAAATATTGTTGGGATTGGCGAACACGGCGCGGCCGCGGATGGTGCCGGTCGACGTGTTGATGACGTTGTCGACGAAATCCATGTGGCCTTTGTGATCGAAGGCTTTCTCGTCGATCAGCTTAAGCGCCACCTGCACACCGGCGCCGCGGCTGGCGATGTCTTTGCCGGCCTTCGACATCCGCTCGTAGCGCAGGAACGCGGCCTCGGAGAAAGTAAACTCGAAATAGATCGGGTCGGTCGACACGATGGTGGCGAGCAGCGTGGTGTTGCCGGCGGTGCCGCCGGTCACCAGGTTACCCGGCGAGACGCGCCGGTCGCCGATGCGGCCGTTGATCGGCGCCCGCAATTCGGTGAACTGAAGATCGAGATCGGCCTGCTCCACCGCAGCCTCGGCGCCGTTGACGGCGGACTGCGCGTTGCGGAAGGTTTGCGAGCGCTGCTCGAACACCTGTTCGGTGATGGTTTTCTGGGTCACCAGCGACTTGCCGCGTTCCAGGTCGGACTTCGCATAGGCCAGGTTGGATTTTGCCGTTGCCAGGTTGGCGCGCGCCTGGTCGTGGGTGTACTGGAACGGCCGCTTGTCGATAGTGAACAGCAGATCGCCCTTCTTTACCGTCTGCCCGTCCTTGAAATCCACGCTGTCGAGATAGCCAGACACGCGCGCGCGCACCTCCACCGAGTCCACGGCGGTAAAACGTCCGACATATTCATCGTAATCGAACAGCGTGCGCTTGACCGGCGTGGCGACGGTCACCTTGGGCGGCGGCGGCGCGGCGGCCTTTTTCTGGCCTTGACCACAGCTTGCGACCAAAGTCGCAAACGCCAGAACCAGGGCGAAGCGGAAGGTGTGGGCGGTGGCCTGATGATGACGTAAGGGCATGGGCTGGCTAAAACCGCGCGGCCCGGCCGGATTGCCGGGACAGTCCCCATAACGTTGCAATGCACCCATTGTCCACCGCCAGCGGTCCGTTTCTACAAGCTTGAAACAAACGTTCACCGCCCGGCGGCGGCACGAAACCTTTTCAGCCAATCGCGGCCAAATAATGCCAAAATGATCGCCCCATAAACACCGCCGCCGATGCAGACCAGCACCAGTAGGCTCGCAAGATCGCGGAAATGGCGCCAGTCTTCGAACAAATGCGCCACCGGGCCACGGCAGAGCCATAGGAC
>JBOHII010000032.1:0-5982 GCA_050725955.1 Pseudolabrys sp.
GGTTGCGGTCGTGATCAACTCCTGGTGTGGCACCTTTCGCATTGCGACAGGTCGATGGCTGAGAAGGGTTGCAGGTTGCCCAGATTTTCCATTTTCATAGCTTCTTCGAAATCCCAACGAAAAAACCGCGCCGCTCGCCGTATTGCGGCGCGAACACGCCGACGCCGGTCCCGTCGCGAATTTCGTAAATTTTGTCAAAGACGTTGACCACATAGAACCGCACGGTCACCGGCTTTTCTCCCGGGATCGCGAATTCGTGCGAAATCCCGGCGTTGACGACTGCGTGGGGTGGAACGTGGGCGCCGTTAGGAATGGTGGAACCAGCCGGCAACACCAGATCGGCGCGCAGCCCGCTACCATAGATCATGCTGACGCTTGCCCGGGTTCCCTCGCCGAACGCGTATGACGCGCCAGCAGAGCCGGTCCAGGTCTGGGCGTGATCAGTATTGATGTAGTGGTTGGCGATGTAAGCGAGATCGTCGGCGCCGAACAGATACTGGTTTGAGACGATGTTTGTGGCTTTCTGCACCCCCCAAGCCAGGTTCCCATAAGCGGTGAAATTGCCGTCCTTATAGGTCGCGCTCAGCTCGACACCTTTGTTGTAGGCCTTTTCATAGTTGAAGCCGTCGAGGATCAGCGCGGCGCCGAATTGGCCGTCGTCGAGCAAGTCGCGGGCTATCTTGTAATAGGCGTCGAGGCCGACTCTGAGCTGAGGCGTGATGCGCTGTACGATGCCGGCGTCGAAATAATGCGAACGCTCGGGTAGGACCGGATCTTGTTGGAACGTATCCGGCTGCGCCGACGTGTTGGCGAAAGCCCCGACATTGGCGGGCGCAGCGATCGCCTGTGGCGGCGGGGTAAAGTAACGTGCGTAGCCCGCGTGCAGGGTCGTTCCGTCGAACGGCTTGTACACCACGTTGATGCGCGGGCTCAGCTGATTGGCGTCGATATATTGCCACATCTGGTCGAAGCGCAGCCCGGCGTTCACGGTCAGTTTGTCGGTGACTTTCCATTCGTCCTGCAGGTACAAGCCTGCGAGCCAGCCAAACTTCGAGTTGTTATCGTTTATGGTGAATGGCGCGTCGACAGGGTTGCTGAAGGCGTCGAGCGGCAGCACCGTCGAATCGTTGCTCACTAATGTACTTTCGCCAGTGACTGTAAAGCCGGCTCTTAGCGTATGGGCATCGTTGAGATTATAAGTACCATCACCCTGCAGGCCATTGGCGAAACCGCGGCGGTAAACGTCCGATGCAATGCCATTGAAGACAAGGTCGCCGATCGTATCCGGCACGAAGTGCAGCGTGCTGTAGCGGGAGAAGGCCGCCAACTGGAAATCCAGTCCGTTCACCGACTTTTGCAGCGCCAGCACGGCGAAAGTATTTTGCTCGGCCTGCTTCTCATTGAGTAGCGACGAGTCGAAATTGCCGACGCCGAAGGCGGTGAATGCCGGCATTTGCCCCGGATTGTTCGGAATCTGGAATCGGTTGGTGGTGTTGCCGAAGATCGTGCTCACCCGCGTCTGCGGATCGAGTACCGTCGACGTGTAGCTGAAAAAATTGCCCTGATAGGTGCGGTCGTGAATCGCGTCGCGGCTGTCGGTCGGATTTTCGATGCCGAGATTGCTGGTAAAGCCGCGGCCGGTGAAGAAGTACTCGGTGTTGCCGGTGCGGCCGCCATATTCGAAGCTCGGCGTTAGCGTGCCGAAACTGCCGCCGTAAATGCCGACACTGCCGCCCGGCTGCAGCGAATTGCCGCTCTTGGTCTGGATGTCGACGACGCCGGCCGTGCGCAGGCCGAACTGCGCCGGCAGCGCGCCGGTGATCAGCGCAAGACTGCCGACGAAGCCGGTATCGAGAACATGGCCGAAGCCGGAAATGCCGTCGGGCAGAATGATGCCGTTGATGCGGTATTGTACGTTGGCGTGCTCGTTGCGCACGTGGATGTCGCCGTTCACGGCACTGTCTTGCGCAACGCCGGGCGCTTGCAGCAGCACGGAATTGATCGGCGTGTTGGCGCCTTGCGGCAGCGTGTCGATAAAGGCGCGGTTCATGTCGAATGAGCTGGCGCCGAAGCGCGGTGACAGGCTGTCCCGCGCCACGTCCAACTTGGTATTTGTGGCAGCGAGATCGGCGTTAGGCTGCGCCGTAGGAGCGGCGGCTGGCCGGGGCGCGGTCGGCCGCGCCACCGGCCGTGGCGGCGCCGGACGCTGCGTTTGCACAACGATCTCCGGAAGCGTTTCTTGCGCCTGGGCGGCGATGGCCAACCCGCCCGCCAGCACGCAAGCCAACGACACCCCGAAAAGCGGGCGACAAATGCCAGATCGCATTGAAACGCACCTCGAACGTCAGGGTCTCATTTCGTAAATGTAACAATATAACATAACATTTCGGGCGAGAAGTCAAACGCCGATGCACCGCGCATGCCGGCAGGAGTTCACCAAGCGGCGCGAATTTTTACTGCTCCGCCGATTGAACAAGAACGCCGTTGCATGCATCGTCCGCCGTCCCGGCAAACGCCGGCACGCGTTTATCCCGTAAGGACCTCTCGCCCATGCCCTATTCAATGTCCCAGGCTTCCCTGCCGGCCTTCGAGACCGGCCTCAACGCGCTGTCCAGCGTACTCGACAAGGCTGCCGCCTTCACCGCGGCCAAAAAAGTCGATCCCGCGGTGCTGCTCGCTTGGCGCCTGGCGCCCGACATGTTCGCGCTCGCTCGCCAAGTGCAGGTCGCTTGCGATCACGCCAAGAACGGTTCGGCGCGTCTTGCCGGCGTCGAGCCGCCGAAATTCGAGGACAACGAGACGAGCCTCGACCAGCTCAAAGAGCGCGTTGCGAAAACCGTGGCCTATCTGAAGACGCTCGATGGCAAGGCGATCGACGGCTCGGCTGACCGCGAGGTCACCTTCCCGCTCGGACCCGCCAAGGGTCACATGAAAGGCGGCGATTACCTGACGCATTTCGTGCTGCCGAACTTCTATTTCCACCTGACCACCGCCTACGTCATCGTGCGCCACTGCGGCGTAGAGGTGGGCAAACGCGACTTTATGGGCGCCATTCCGATCCGGCGCAGCTGAGACCGGCGCCGTCAGGCCACGAAAAAACCGCCCCGCCGGTTGTCCGGCGAGGCGGTTAATTCGGCGCGCGAAAGCGAGCTTGGCTTATTCGCGGTAGGAAACGCGCTCGCTGCCGCCTTCGTCGCTGATGATGCCGCGGCCAGCGCCACCCCAGCCGCAGTTGCAGTTCACGCCGCGGACGTTGTGATATTCGTTCACGACGCGCACCGAGCCGTGCACGTAACGGTTGACCGTCTCGTGCCGGTTTTCAACGCGCAGCTTGTTGGTGGTGTTGACCCTGTGCAGCGTGATGTTGCGCACGATCGTGTTCTGGCGATGCACGACCACGGTACGGTCGATCACCGGACGCACGTGCACGATCAGGCGGTTTTCCTGGATCAGCTTGGTGCGCTTGACCACGTTGGTGTGATTGACGATGCGCTCATGCGTGCGCACGCGGGTTGCCTCACGCACGGTATGCCTTGTGGTGTACTGCGAGTCCGGGCGCATGCAGTTACAGACGGTATCCCAGTGAGAACCGCCGTTCGCAAGAGCCGGTACCGGAGTAATGCCCGCCAGCCCGAGGACAAGCAGGGCACCTGATAACGCCTTGTACATGTGTTTCATCTCTCAACGCCCCGTTAACCATTTAAGTTATGACGCCATAAATAGTTTTTCCGTTTTAACCTTCTTTGTAAAGAACTAATTTTTTGACACTTGCACCCACAACTAATTGACCCCGGAGGCGAGCTCCGGGGTCAAAAATACAACATATGGTAGCGGAACTAGGTGTGTCTATTTGAGACGCTTGGCCGCCTCGGTGACAAGGCTCAAATCGGCGTGTTTCTTGATGTCGATGTGGCTCTTCACGAGGCCAAGTTCGCGCACGGTGTCGACGTTTTTCTGCAAAGCGGCGAGGTTGGGCATCAGGTTCGGATCTCTGTAGTTGTCCTTGTTGGTGAACAGCCAGCCGAACCGCTCCGGCGGCGCCTTGGTGATCTTGGAGGCGATCTTGGCGGCCTCGGCGTGGTTCTTCGGGTCGAGATACCAGTGCGCGACGCGCAGCAGATCCTCCATGTAGTCGACCATGGCGGCGCGATGCTTGTCGATGAAGGATTGACGCGCGCAAAGAACGATCATGTCGATCGGGCCGATCGCGTCGGAGATGGTGAACAGCACTTTGCCTTCGGCATTGAGCTTCGGGTTGAGGGCGAAGGGCAGCACCGCCGGGATCAGGTCGGCCTTTTTCTCCAGCAGCATCGCCGGCATCGCCGGCAGCGGACCTTCCAGCATGGTGTAGTCGCGCTTGTCCTCGAGGCCGTGCTTTTTCAGCATGGCGCGCGCGGCGACGTCGACCGCACTGCCCCCGCCATTGGTGCCGACCACCTTGCCCTTGAGGTCTTCGACCTTGTTGATGCCGCTGTCTTTGCGGACCCAATAGGCGTCGGTGTAATGGCCGGGTTTGCCTTCCTGAAACTCGTCGGCGATGACGCGGAGGTCGTCGAGCCCGGCATTGTCGATGGCGATGGCGAGCGAGGAGTAAGCGAGACTCGACACCTCCAACTCGTTATTGGCGATCGCCGTGATGGTCTGCGGCGTGCCCTGGAAGTGGACCGCCTCGAGCGTGTAGGACTTGCCCATGTGTGTGAGCAGGTCCTTCTTTTCCAGAATGATCGAGCCCCAATTGGCCAGCGGGGCCACCCACGACATGCGGATCTTGACCGGCTCTGCGCTGCTGGCGGTGCCGGCGCCGAATAGACCGAGCGCGCACGCGCCGGCCAAGGCGAGTTTCGGAAATCGCATTTTATCCTCCCAGTTTCGCCGGGCTTGCGCTTCGGTGTGGCAAGCTTCACGCCGCTAAAGCAAAGATTGTCGGGGGTCCAACCGATTTTGGCAAGCCTCGCGGTTGCGGCGTTTTACCCGCCATGCGGTACAAGCTAAACCGTCGTCGGCCCGCTCGCTTCCTGGTGCCAGATCAGCAGCCGGCGACGGATCATGCTCATCGCCTTGACCAGCGCGTAGCCGACCACCGCGATCTCGACGATGCCGGCGAACACGCCGGTGGAATTGGCAAAGCGCGAGGCCGTCATCATGGCGCCGCCGAGGCCGTAGCCCCCCATCAGCATCTCGGCCACCACCGCCACGATCAGCGACAGCGGCAGCGCCACCTGCAAGCCGGTCATAATCTGCGGCAAGGCGGCCGGCAGCACGATCTGCGTCAGCAGTTCGCGGTTGTTCGCGCCCATGTTGCGCGCCGACCAGATGAGTTCGCGCTCGACGCCCTGGATGGCGATGACGGTGGCCGCGATCACCGGAAAGATGGCGTCGATCACGATGACGGTGATCTTGGAGACGTCGTAGACGCCGAGCCAGAGGATCACCACCGGCAGGAAGGCGATCTTCGGCATCGGGAAGCCGACCGAGATGATCGGGTCGAAGAACCAGTTGGCGACGGCGTTGCGCGACATCGCCGTGCCGATGAGCACGCCGAACACGGTGCAGATGGCAAATGCCGCGAGCGCGCGGTAGAGCGTGAGCGCGGTATTGATCCACAGATCGCCGGATACGCCGTCATGCCAGATGCGGGCGACCACTTCGCTGAACGCCGGCAGCTGGAAATGCGTGAACATGCCGCTGCGTGCCAGGATTTCCCAGGTCGCCAACAGCAATACGACCGAAGCGACGCGCGCACCGGCCCACAGCAGCGTGCGGGCAATGTGCAGCGCGAGCGGCTCGGCGGAGGATGCGTCTATTCGCGCCATGCCAAGGTCCGCTTGGTGATCAGGAGATAGACGCGGTCGGCGGCGAAGCCGAGGAACGCCACGGTGAGCACCACGGCGTACATTGCGTCATAGGAGCCGTTGGCGCCGAGGTAGCCGATCAAATAGCCAAAGCCTTTCTGCGCCACGATCAGTTCCGACGACACCAGCA
>JBOHII010000033.1:0-3222 GCA_050725955.1 Pseudolabrys sp.
GTCTTGGGATTTGGAAGTTGGGCGTTGGCAGTTATCACGGTTATCCTCACTCCGTGCGCGATGCCTTCATCGTCTCCGCCGTCCGCACGCCCGTCGGGCGCGCGGGTGGTGTCCTCGCGGATGTACGCGCGGATGATCTTGCGGCCATCGCGGTGCGCGGCGCGGTCGACCGCGCATCGTTCGATCCGGCGCGCCTCGATGACGTGATCCTCGGCTGCACGAACCAGGCAGGCGAGGACAATCGCAACGTCGCGCGCATGGCCTTGCTGCTCGCCGGCCTGCCGACGAGCGTGCCGGGCGTGACGCTTAACCGGCTGTGCGCTTCCGGGCTCGAAGCGGTCGGCACCGCCGCGCGCGCCATTCGCGCCGGCGAAATGGAATTCGCCATCGCCGGCGGCGTTGAATCGATGACGCGGGCGCCGTTCGTGCAGGGAAAAAGCTCGGAAGCCTTCGCGCGTAGCGCCGAGATTTTCGACACCACCATCGGCTGGCGTTTCATCAACCCGCTGATGAAGAGCCAATATGGCGTCGATTCCATGCCGGAAACGGCTGAGAACGTCGCCGAGGAATTCCAGATCACCCGCGCCGACCAGGATGCCTTTGCGCTGCGCTCACAGCAGCGCGCCGCCAAGGCGCAGGTTTCGGGCTATTTCGCAAAGGAAATCGTCGCGGTGGAAATCGCCGGCCGCAAGGGCGAGGTGGTCACGGTCGACAAGGACGAACATCCGCGCGAGACCTCACTCGAACAGCTCGCCAAGCTCAAGCCGTTTGTGCGCAATCCCGGCACCATCACCGCCGGCAACGCCTCCGGCGTCAATGACGGCGCCGCCGCCATCATCGTCGCCTCGGAGGCGGCGGTGAAGGCGCATGGCCTCACCCCGCGCGCACGCATTCTCGGCATGGCCTCGGCGGCGGTGCCGCCGCGAATCATGGGCATCGGCCCGGTACCCTCGACGCGCAAGCTGATGGCGCGGCTCGGCCACGCGATCGGCGACTACGACCTGATCGAGCTCAACGAAGCCTTCGCTTCGCAGTCACTTGCCTGCCTGCGCCAGCTCGGGCTTGCCGACGATGCGGAAAACGTCAATCCGCATGGCGGCGCCATTGCGCTCGGCCATCCGCTCGGCATGTCGGGCGCACGCCTGGCGCTGACCGCCGCGCATGGCCTGGAAGAAAGCGGTGGCAGGCTCGGCCTTGCCACCATGTGCGTCGGTGTCGGACAAGGCGTGTCGCTGGCGATCGAGAAAGTCTGAAGGACGACAACAATGTCGCTGATCTATCCCAAGGAAAGCCTCGAGGTTTACCCCAAGCATCTTTCGCCGGGCTATCGCAGTACGGTCAAGCGCTCGCCGGGCAAGCCGTTGATCGTCGTGCCGCAGACGCTGTCCGAACTCACCGGGCCGGTCTTCGGCCACGACGCGGTGCAAGAAGGCGACAACGACCTGACCAAGCAGCACAAAAGCGAGCCGCTCGGCGAGCGCATCATCGTGCACGGCCACGTGCTCGACGAGGACAAGCGTCCGGTGCCCGAAACGCTGGTGGAACTCTGGCAGGCCAATGCCTGCGGCCGTTACGTGCACACTATCGACCAGCACCCGGCGCCGCTCGATCCCAACTTCACCGGCGCCGGCCGCACCGTCACCGACAAGAAGGGCTATTACAAATTCGTCACGGTGAAGCCGGGCGCCTATCCCTGGGGCAATCACCCCAATGCCTGGCGGCCGAACCACATCCACTTCTCGGTGTTCGGCCACTCGTTCCTGTCGCGGCTGGTGACGCAGATGTATTTTCCCGGCGACTATTTGTTCCCATTCGACCCGATCTTCAATTCGGTCACCGATGAGAAGGCGCGGGCGCGCATGATCTCGAGCTTCGATCTGGAAAACACGGTTCCGGATTGGGCGCTCTGCTTCCGCTTCGACATCGTGCTGCGTGGACGCGAAGCGACGCCGCAGGATAACGACAAGCACTGAGACGATCGAGCCCAGGTTGAGCCAAGGTTGAGCCAAGGTTGAGCCAAGACAATGTCTGAGATCACTCCCTCGCAAACCGTCGGACCGTTCTTCGCCTATGGCCTGGCGCCGCACAGCCGCTGCGACTGGAAGCCGAACGAGGACTACGACTGGAAGGATACCTTCGGCGCCGACCTGGTGACGCCGGACGCCAGCGGCGCCCGCATCCGCATCGAGGGCCGCGTGTTCGACGGCGACGGCGCGCCGATCAACGACGCCATGGTCGAAATCTGGCAGGCGGACGCGCAAGGCCGCTACGCCAATCCGCGCGATGCCCGCGCGCGCACCAATGCTTTGTTCAAGGGCTTCGGCCGCTCCGCCACCGGCAAGGACGGGGCTTACAGCTTCGACACCGTCAAGCCGGGTTCGGTGCCGGGCCCCGGCGGCAAGCCGCAGGCGCCGCATATTGTGGTCTGCATCTTCTCGCGCGGTATGTTGCGGCAGATTTATACGCGGCTGTATTTTTCCGACGAGGCGGCAAACGGCGACGATCCGATCCTGGCGCTGGTGCCGGCGGCGCGGCGCGACACCCTGATTGCCCACAAGCAGTCCGGCACCGGTCCCGGCGTCTACCGCTTCGACATCCGCGTGCAGGGCGATAACGAGACGGTTTTCTTCGATATTTGAATATGTTATCGGCGGGCAGACTGCCCACTATGGTCCAACAAGTTGGTTGAAAAAGTGGGATTTGGCCCATAAGTCTGTGCTATCGGCTGCCGAGCGGTCGTGGTTTCTTGGAATATCCTATAAAATACCGTTATTTATGACATTGGGCATTGCCCACCCATCCTGCCCATCTTATTTAATAGCGTTTTTGTAATTGACGTAGGCGGCCGGACTTGGTTGCGTAAGCGCCGAGCCGGCCGATGAGAGCCGCGCCGAGGAAGCGCCGCATGAACGATCAAATCCTGCAAGAGATCAGCGAATTCTGCCGCCAGCGCGGCTTGGCCGAATCCACCTTCGGCCGCCGCGCCGTGAACGACGGCAAACTCGCCAACCGTCTGCGCAACGGCGGCCGTATCACCACCGATACGCTGGAACGCATCCGCAGCTTCATGGCGCGCAACGCCGACAGCGCGCCGTCGCGCCGCCGCGTGCTGTTTGAAGCGAGCCCTGCCGCGGCCTTGCCGGTGCTCGCGCCCCCGGCGCCGCCGGTCGCTTCGGGACAAGCGGGCGACGATCCGCAGCGCAATTTCCGCTTCTTCGACAA
>JBOHII010000034.1:0-2958 GCA_050725955.1 Pseudolabrys sp.
CGCGCAAGAGCTGGTGGCGCGCTTTGCCCGCGACGACGTGGTGCTCACGCTGATCAAGGACGGCGACCACCGGCTGTCGCGGCCGGAGGACATCGAGCGGCTGATCGGTGCGGTGAAGGAATTTTAATAGCGATGAACAGTACCTAACCGTTCGTCCCCGCGAAAGCGGGGACCCAGACTTCTTTCGCCTTTCAACGCGTCTCTGGGTTCCCGCTTGCGCGGGAACGAACGGAACAATTAACAGGCGCTTCTATGAAAGTGCCGCGGCCCACTCGTCGTTCACAACATCATCGGAATCAAATCGTCGCAATGCCGCGAATTTTTCGCGCGGCAATAATTTCCCCAGCGCCCACACCGCGGCGCCGCGCACCAAAGGCGATGCATCGTCGAGCAGGCGTTCGGCTTCGGCGGCGAGCGAGGCGTCGCCGGAATTGCCGATGGCGATCAGCACATTGCGCACGAAGCGGTCGCGGCCGGTGCGCTTGATCGAGGTCTTGGCAAACAGTGCGCGGAATTGCGCGTCATCGAGGCGCGCCAACGCCTTGAGCTTGGGCGCGCGCAACGCCTCGCGCGCGGCGAGCTTGGCCTCGCGCCCGGCGGCCGCGAATTTATTCCACGGACACACGGCAAGACAGTCGTCGCATCCATAGATGCGGTTGCCGATTGCCGCGCGGAATTCGCGCGGGATCGGCCCTTTGTGCTCGATCGTCAAATACGAAATGCAGCGCCGCGCATCGAGCCGGTAGGGTGCGGGAAACGCCGCGGTCGGGCAGATGTCGAGGCAGGCACGGCAGGTGCCGCAACTGTCCGGCTCGGGTTCATCGGCGGGCAGATCGAGGGTGGTGAAGATCGAACCGAGAAACAGCCACGAGCCGAATTGGCGCGACACCAAATTCGTATGCTTGCCCTGCCAGCCAAGTCCGGCTTTGGCGGCGAGCGGCTTTTCCATCACCGCCGCGGTGTCGACGAAGACTTTCACCTCACCGCCTGCATTCTCAACCAGCCAGCGCGCGATGTCCTTGAGCCGCGCCTTGATCAGCTCGTGATAGTCGTCGCCCTTGGCATAGGTCGAGATGGCGGCGCGGTCCTTGCACTTGAGGATTGCCAGCGGGTCGTCGTCGGGGCCGTAATTCATGCCGAGCATGATCACCGAGCGCACGTCCGGCCACAGCGCCAGCGGCGAGGCGCGGCGATCGGCGCTCGTTGCCATCCACAGCATGTCGCCATGCGCGCCGTCGGCGAGAAAGCGCTCGAGCCGCGCTTTGGCTTCCGGCACGGCGTCGGGCCGGGTGATGCCGGCGACGTCAAAGCCGCGCGCCTGCGCCTGCGCGACCAGCGCGCGCTTGATTTCGGTCGGGTCGGTCAAAAGTCCAGGTCGGCGTAGCTTTTCGCCGGCGGCAGTCCGGCCAGCGTGTCGGCCAGGATCGGACGGAACGAGGGCCGCGACTTCACCCGCGCGTACCAGTTCTTGGCGGCTTCGTCTGCGGTCCACGGCACTTCGCCCAGGTAGTCGGTGGCGGACAAATGCGCGGCGGCGGCGAGGTCCGCGAGACTCAACCGGTCGCCGGCCAGCCAGTCGCGCGTGCGCACCAGCCAGCCGATATAGGCGAGATGATAGCGGATATTGTGGCGGGCGGCGCGCATCGCCTGGGCGTCGGGCGGCCCGCCGCCCTGTTCCGCCGTCATATGGCGCTTGAACACGCGTTCGTTGACCAGGGGGCCGCTGACTTCGGCATGGAATTTATCGTTAAACCAGTTTGCCAGCCGCCGCACCTCGACCCGCTCCCCGGCTGTTGCCGGCAGCAGCCGGTCGCCGCCATTTTCGGGGATATGCGTCTCCTCGACATATTCCGCGATGATTGTTGCGCCGGGGACCGGCGGCTGGCCGTCGGCCACCAGCACCGGGATTTCGCCGGCCGGATTGAGCGTGAGGAATTCCACCCGCCGCTCCCAATAGCGTTCCTCCACCGCGCGCGCCGCGATGCCGTATTCGCCGAGGATGAGCCGCACATAGCGCGAGTGCGGGGAGAGCGGTTGATGGAACAGCGTCAGCATGGGGCCCCAGTCATCGGGAATCGATTTGCGCACTATAGGAAGCCGGCCACCTGGCGCAAATTACCCACCCGTTATCGGTTTTTAATTTGCCTGAATTGCGGCTTTGCGCCAAAAGCGCGTCACCCTCGCGATTCTCCGCCGGCCGTAAGCGCCCTGCGATTTCCCCGGAGCAGCCCATGCATTTCGACGCCATCAAGGCGGTGATCCTCGGCTTGATCTCGACCCATCTCGATCTGGTCAAAGCGGCGGTGCTCGGCGTGGTTGAGGGCCTGACCGAATTTCTGCCGGTGTCTTCGACCGGCCACCTCCTGCTGATGGAGCATTTCTTTGGTTGGGGCGACGACGCCTTCGGCAAATCGTTCGCCATCCTGATCCAGCTCGGCGCCATCCTGGCGCTGCTGACGATTTATTTTGGCCGGCTGTGGGCGCTGGCAACGCACATGTTCACGCAATGGGCGGCGGCTCGTTTCGTCATCGGCATACTGCTGGCATTTCTGCCGGCAGCAGTGATCGGCGCACTGGCGGCAAGCTACATCAAGGCGCACCTGTTCGATGTGCGCGTGGTCTGCATCTGTTTCATCCTCGGCGGCTTTGTGCTGCTCGGCGTCGACCGGATGAATCTGCGGCCGCGCTATTTCGAATCCACGTCGTTCCCGCTGTTGATGTATCTCGGCGTCGGTGTCTGCCAATGCCTTGCCATGATCCCCGGCGTGTCGCGTTCGGGCGCGACCATTGTTGGCGCCATGCTGTTTGGTGCCGACCGCCGCTCGGCGGCGGAATTTTCGTTCTGGCTGGCGATGCCGACCATGGTCGGCGCCTTCGCCTACGAGATGTTCAAGAGCCGCCACGAGATGAGCATGGACAACGGCCTGCTCATTGCCGTCGGTTTCGCCGCTTCGTTCG
>JBOHII010000035.1:0-2892 GCA_050725955.1 Pseudolabrys sp.
GTATTCGGCAAGCGCGGCGCGAGGCTCGATCGCGTTCGGCGCCAGCCGGTTGTTCACGATGTTCAACTTTGTGACATGTTTCGCGGCCGCGAACGCCGCCTCCGTTGCCTTGGCATCGCCGAGCGACCATTCGTAAATCGTGTTCTTGGGCGCGACCTCGTGAATCTGCGGGCCCGATTTGGCCTTGGCCGGATCGCTCACCGCCGGCAGCACCTCGTAGTCGACCTTCACCTTCTCGGCGGCGTCGCGGCCGAGCGCCTGGCTCTCCGCGATCACCACGGCGACCGCGTCGCCGACATGGTTGACCTTGCCGTTGGCCAGCGCCGGATGCGCCGCCATCTTCATCGGCGAGCCGTCCTTGGAATGGATCATCCAGCCGCAGATCAGATTGCCGATCTTGTCGTTGGCGAGGTCGGCGCCGGTCAGCACGGCCACTACGCCCGGCATTTTGCGCGCCGCAGCGGCATCGAAGTTCTTGATCTTCGCGCGGGCGTGCGGCGAGCGCACGAATACCGCGCGGGTCTCGCCCGGCCGCGTCACGTCGTCGGTATATTGTCCGCTGCCGGTGATGAACCGGAAGTCTTCCTTGCGGCGCACCGCCGCGCCGATCCCGGTCGCGCTCATGGCGGTCTCCTCCCGTTGTATTTTTTACGTTCTCATTTTGCGCATGATCTTTTCCGAAAGCCGGTTCCCGTTTTTCGGGATCATGCGCTACTCGGCGGCCTGACGCGCGCCGCCCTTTCCCATTGTTTTCGCTCCCGCGGCAATTGCTTTGACGATGTTGTGGTAACCGGTGCAACGGCAGATGTTGCCGTCGAGTTGTTCGCGAATGGTATGCTCGTCGAGGTCGTTGCCCTTGCGGCGCACGATATCGAGCGCTGCCATGATCATGCCCGGTGTGCAGTAGCCGCATTGCAGACCGTGATTTTCGCGGAACGCTTCCTGCATCGGGTGCAGCGGACCGCCCGGCTCAGCCAGGCCCTCGATCGTGGTGATCTTGGCGTCCTCGCATTGCAAGGCGAGCAGCGTGCAGGATTTCGCCGCGATGCCGTCCACATGCACGACGCAGGCGCCACATTGCGAGGTGTCGCAGCCCACATGCGTGCCGGTAAGCCGAAGGTTTTCGCGTAGGAATTGCACCAGCAAGGTGCGCGCTTCGACGTCGCCGGTGACGGGCTTGCCGTTCACCGTCATGGACACCGCAGGCATGACCGTCCTCCCAAGTTCGGGGCCAAAAGCCCTCTTTTCGCTTCGCCCGGCTGGGGCGGCGGCGGCTCGGGTCTGAAATTCAGTCGATTTTAGCCCGAATACGCCTTGGAGCGGGAACAACTCTGAACCCCGACCGCCGGCCCGGTCAAGGGACATGGGCTTATGCTTACGGAGAATTCACGGAACCAATCCGCCAAAAAAGCCTTGGTCCACTACGAGACCTGAACGAAAACGGGAGGAATTCTCATGCGCACAAAGATTTTAGCGGGCATCGCGGCGGTTGCGATTGCCGCATCCAGCATTGCAATCACACCGGCTCAGGCCCGCTGGCACCACCACTGGCACCACGGGGGCTGGGGCGCGCCGCTTGCCGGCTTCGCCGCCGGCGCGATCATCGGCGGCGCGCTTGCCGCTCAGGAGCCTTACTATGACGGGCCATATTACGATGGCGCGCCCGCCTATGATTATGCTCCAGGCCCTTCGGTTGCCTACTGCGAGGCGCACTTTAAGTCATACAATCCGGCGACGGGGGTCTACCTCGGCTACGACGGCAGCTATCACCCCTGCCCCTAAGCTGACGCGCGGCGCGCGCCAAGGCTGGGTTACGCCGGCCCTGGCGTCACCGCGGCGGCGAAGTTCTTGAAAAAGTCGTCGGCGATCTTCTTCGCCGCACCGTTGACCAGGCGCTGGCCGAGTTGGGCGAGCTTGCCGCCGATCTGCGCCTCGACGTTGTAGGTGAGCAGCGTGCCGCCGTCCTTTTCGGTCAGCGAAACCGCAGCGCCGCCTTTGGCAAAGCCGGCAACACCGCCGTCGCCTTCGCCGGAAATCTTGTAGCCATTGGGCGGATCAAGGTCGGTCAGATGCACCTTGCCTTTGAAGCGCGCCTTCACCGGCCCGATCTTGGTGACGGCAACGGCCTGCATTTCAGTGTCTGAAATCTTGTTGAGCTCCTCGCAGCCGGGGATGCAGGCTTTTAGCACCTCGGCATCGTTGAGCTTTGCGTACACCACCTCGCGGCTGGCGGAGAGCTGCACCTCCCCCGTCATCACCATCGCCATCGCAGTCTTCTCCTCGCGCTAAACATACCTTGGCCACGGCTTAAGCCCTCGCGGGCTCGCTGAAAAGAGCTTTGCAGCGGGCGCGGACCGCTTTAAGTGTGTCGGCTCAGGCCACGCCGCAACCAAAATCCAGGCCCAAGGGAGGATTTTCATGCCGACGATCGATGCCGATGGCTGCCCGATCTATATCGAAGTCGAGGGCCGCGACGGCGCGCCCGTGCTGATGTTGTCAAATTCGCTCGGCACCAACCTGCACATGTGGGACGAACAGGCCGGCGAATGGGCCAAGCATTTCCGCCTGGTGCGCTACGACCGGCGCGGCCACGGCAAGTCCGGCTCGCCCAAGGGTCCTTACAGCTTCGATCGCTTTGGCCGCGACATTCTGGCGATCCTCGACGCGCTCAAGATCAAGAAGATGAACTGGTGCGGCCTGTAGATGGGCGGGATGGATGGCCAATGGCTCGGCGCTAACGCCCCCAACCGCGTCGACAAGCTCATCCTCTCCAACACGAACTTCTACTACGCCGACAAGGCGCCTTGGGCCGATCGCATCAAATTCGTGCAGGAGAAAGGCCTGGCGCAGCTGGTTGATCCCAACATGGAGCGCTGGTTCACCAAGGAATTC
>JBOHII010000036.1:0-13862 GCA_050725955.1 Pseudolabrys sp.
GTCGAGCGCAACATGGTGCAGTTTCGCAAGCTGTGGGCGCTCGCTCAAAAGCTGTCCGAGGCGTGCGATTTCATCCACGATAAAGACGAAGGAATGGATTTTATCCTGATCGGCTGCAAGCACGTGCGTTGGGTTGCCAATCCGCGCACCGGCCTGACCTTCCCGGTTGCCAAATCAATCTCGGGTTCGGCGCTCGATGGCGACAAGTTCACTCGCCTTTATAAGCGCGCCCTCTGGTTCATTTGCACCGAGGTGCTGCCCGGCATCGACGAAAGCGCTTTGCGTGACGAGATCGAGCAGATGTGCGCACCGCGCATCACGGGGACGGCCTGATGACGATCGAAGACGCCCTTCTGCGCGGATCGCAATTTGCGCGCGACCATCTTGAGATTCTGGAAAAGGCCTACGGCAAAGACGCCGCGATGGCTTACGCGGCTGGATTGGCGGCCGGGCTGAGAAATTACGTCGCGGCGGCTCGGGGTGCGCGAGGCGCTTACGATCTCTTTTCGGGCCTCGCCGACGACATAATCGCGCAACAGTTCAAGCAACGCAATGACAACGCTAGCGGATAGGCTCAACGCGGTGGACACGCTCAGACAGCGCCGCCCGCGCGTCCAGGACGCCGCGCATCTTGCGTGGATCAGAACCTTGCCGTGTCTCGTGACGGGGCGACGCGAGGGAATAGAGGCGGCACATGTCCGATACTCCGATCCGCGATTTGCGAAGCGCCAGGCCGGGATTGGCGAAAAGCCCGATGATCGCTGGACCGTACCGCTGCACCACGAAACGCACCGGACCGGCCCCGAGGCGCAGCATAATTCCAACGAGCGGGCTTGGTGGGTCGCGCGCGGTATCGATCCGGTCATGGTCGCCGCCGCGCTTTATGCAAATAGCGGCGATGACGACGCGGCGCATCAAATTTTGCTGACCGCAAGGGCAAACGCAGCATGACGATTATTCGTGTTATTGATCTTGAAACGACGGGCTTCACGGCGCCGGAAGCGAAGGTTTGCGAGATCGGCTGGATCGATCTCGTCTCTACCACGCTTGATCTTGCCGGCAAGCCGGCCGGTTGGCGAATCGCTGGGCCGCATCGAGGCGAGCTGGTTAATCCCGGTATTCCCATTCCGCCCATTACATCGGCGGTTCATCACCTTATCGATGAGGACGTCGCTTCAGCGCGGACCTGGGAAATGGTTTGCGCAGATTTCTTTCCGCCGAGCGATCCCGTCGTCGCTTATGCGGCCCACAATATAAAAATGGAGCGGCAGTGGATCACGGATGATCTGATGGGCGGGATTCCTTGGGTCTGCTCCTATAAAGCCGCATTGCGGGTCTGGCCGGACGCGCCATCGCATTCCAACCAAGCGCTGCGCTACTGGCGCCGCCCCGCTGGGCTGAGTCGCGAGCTCGCCGCCGGCGCGCACCGGGCCGCTCCAGACGCTTATGTCACGGCGCATCTTCTTCTCGATTTGCTCGAGACAGCTTCACTCGACCAATTGATCGAGTGGAGCTCGCAGCCCGTATTGCTGGTCCGCTGCCACATCGGCAAGGAGCGAGGCAAACTTTGGGCCGACATCGAATCCGGATTCCTGCGCTGGCTCCTCGACAAGGACTTCGATGAGGATGTGAAGTTCACCGCGCGCCATCACCTCGAGCTAAGGGCGAAGGCCGCATGACGCAGCCACGTCGCACCGGCGTCGACGTTATTAGCGGACCGATGTCGGATGCCGAGCGCGCCGAGATCGAGCGGCTGGCCGCGACGCTGAAAAATCCATCGGCGCATCAGATCGCTCGGCGCCTTAGGCGCAACGTTGGCACGGTGAACTGGTACATGATCGCGAACGGCCTTGTTCAGCGGACGATTAAATATCGCGAAAACGGGCCATACCTGCGAAACGGTTATACCGTCTACCCATGGAAGCGAGAGCATGATGATCGCATCCAGGCACTCCGTATCGACGGTCATAGTACCCCGGCAATCTCTAAACTCGTCACTTCTGAATTTGGCATCCCACGCTCGGCACATAGCGTTCATGTGAGGCTGGCGATGCTTGCGGCCTATGACGAACCGCGGAGCGGTGCCGCATGACGCATCCCATACCGACTGCGGCACTGGATGACCGGTTTGGCTTTGTCGGCAACGCCGGCGGCGGCAAGACCTATAGCTCGGGGACCGCCGTCGAGCGGCTTCTTAATTCCAAGGCGCGGGTCGTTATCCCCGATCCGTTGGGCGTCTGGTACGGGCTGGCGCTCGACGCCGACGGCAAAACTCCGTCCATGTTCCGCAAGAGCGAGGAGCTTGTGATTTTTGGCGGCCCGCGGGGCGATCTTCCTCTCAATGAGTACGCCGGCGCACTGATCGGCGAGACGGTCGCCGGCATGAAGGAAAGCTGCATCCTCGATCTTTCCGAACTCGGAACCAAGGCGGCCGAGCGGCGCTTCATGCTTGCGTTCCTCACCGCACTCTACAAGCACAAGACCAACGAGCCGCTGCACGTCATCTTCGATGAGGCAGATATGTGGGCGCCGCAACGCATTCTCGACAAGGAAGGCGAGGCGATGAAGCTGCTCGGAATGATGGAAACCGTGGTGCGGCGCGGGCGCGCCAAGGGCTTTATTCCCTGGCTCATCACGCAGCGCCCGGCCGTGCTGTCGAAAAATGTATTGAGCCAGGTCGACGGCCTGGTCGCGTTCAAACTCACATCCGTGCAGGACCGCGACGCGATCGGTGATTGGGTCGAAGGGCAGGCCGACAAGGCGCAATGGAAGGATATGTGGGGCAATATGGCGACGCTCGCCCGCGGCGAAGGCGTCGTTTGGATACCCGCGCGCGGCATTCTTAAGACGACGCAGTTTCCGCAAAAGATCACATTTGACAGCTCGCGCGCGCCGAAACGCGGCGAGACCCTGACAAGCGCGGCTGCGCTGGAGCCGGTCAACCTCGATAAGCTCAAAGACAAGCTCTCGAAGGTCGAGGCGGAAACCAAAGCCAATGATCCGCGCGTGCTCAAGGCTGAGATCGCCAAACTCAAGACCGAGCTCGCGAAGAAGCCCGCGACGGTATCCGGTCCCGCGACCGAACGCATCATAATCCAATCCGATCTGAAGGAGATCAGGGCAGCGCATCGCGCCGGCTTTGATGCCGGCTTCGGCAATGGCGTCGTGACCGGCGCGAATACCGCGCTCGATCTGTTTGGTGCGAGACTCCGCGATTTCGGTTCGGCCGCTCAACAAGCCGTGACGCGGCTCGAAGAATTGCGAGACGGACCTAAGAAACCATCAGGCTATAACGAATATGAATTCAAGCCATCGGGCCCGGCAGGCGCTTCGACATCGCCAGCGGCCCCGATTCGCGCCGCCGCCATCCCCTCGGCACGGCGCGTCCCGTCATCGCCGGCGCCGGGCGGCGATGACACCTTATCCGGACCGATCCAGCGCATCCTTGCGTCGCTTTCCTTCTGGTCGAGCATCGGCCAGGGATCGCCGAGCCGGTCGCAGGTCGCCTTCGTTGCTGGCTACAGCCCTAGGTCATCGGGCTATGAAAAAGCCCTGAGCACAGCGAAGACTGCCGGGTTGGTTGTTTATCCAAGCGGCGGTTCGGTCGCAATGACGGACGACGGTTATGCGCGCGCGGACAGCATGTCGGCCGACGGTGCCAAGCGCGCGATCCTTTCTGTTCTCACCAATCCGCAGCGCACCGTCACGGATACGCTGATATCCATACGCCATTCGGTCAGCCGCGACCGGCTCGCCGCCGAGACGGGCTACAGCGATAGATCGAGTGGCTACGAGAAAGTTCTGAGCCAGCTCAATACTCTCGATATCGCATTTTATCCGAGCCCGGGCCACGTCCAGATCACCGATTGGGCCGCGGGGCTGCTGTCATGAGCGATTTTGACGCCAGCAAGGCGGCCAAAGAAGAACTCATCAGCCTTAGCGATGTGCTGGGCACCTTGATGAAGCGGGAGCGCGCCGCGGAAGAGGCCATGGCGATCGCCGAGACAGAATTGAACGCGATCCGAAAACTCACGGGATTTGCCAAAATCGAGATTGAGCGCAAGCGCGAGATGCTCCGAAGGCTGGAGGAGGCGATCGCTGAATAAGCCAACCACAAAACGGGAGAATGAGCATGCCGAGCAAGTCTGAGACGCCGACCCACGCGAAGCTTAAGTATCTCGTGGTCGACGAGAAGGTGAATGTCCGCAAGGCGAACCGCGGCTCCGAGCCGGAATTCGCTGCCTCGATCCGTGCCAAGGGCATTATAGAATCCATGATCGTGCGCCGCCGCGATGCTGGTGGTTTTGCCATCACCAACGGTTCGAAGCGGCTCGACGCACTGCTCTATCTCAAGGAGAAAGGCGAGAAGGCGAACGGCATTCCGGTGAACGACGATTATGAAGTCCCCATCTTGATCCGCGACGAGGACGATGCGTCGGCCCGCGAAACAAGCCTGATGACCAACATCATTAGGTCGGATATGCACCCGGTCGACGAGTTCGAGGCCTTCGCCGCGATGATCGCGGATGGCGCCACTATCGATGAGCTCGCGAAGCGCTACGTCAGGAAGCCGGCCGAGATCAGGCAAGCCCTTTCGCTCGCGACCATCGCGCCCGAAATTCGCAAGGCATGGCGCGAGGGCAAGATCGACGGAGAGGCGGCCGAAGCCTATGCCCAGACACGGGACCTCCAGCATCAGGTTCGCATCTTAAATAAATTAAAGAACCGCGCGGGCGAGAAGTGGGAAATTGATAAGGAAATCTTCGGCGCGCGGCATGACAGCGTCGCCACGCTCCTGAAATTCGTCGGCCAGAAGGACTACGAAACGGCCGGCCATCAGATCAACGCTTCCCTTTTCGACGACGACGAGCGGCACCCTGTCACGGTTAACAATGTGCCAGCGCTCAAGGCAATGGCGGCGGCGAAAATCGAGGCGGAGTGCGAGCGGCTAAAAAAAGACGGATGGGGTTGGGCCATTCCGAAAGAGGACGCGCCCAATGACAGCTATGCTTGGCGCCGTCTACCTCCCTCGCCGAGCAAAGAGCAGAAGCAGCATGCCGGCTGCACCGTGGGAATCGCTTATAATGGCCAGATCGATATCGAGCGCGGCTATATCAAGCCGGGCGAGAACATAAGAATCGAAAAAACACCGGCGCAAAAAAAGGCGACGGCCAAGGCCAAGGACGCTAAATCTGAGAGCAGCGGCATTTCCGGCTCGCTCGCAATGCGTCTTTCGACCGCGATTACGCTCGCCGCCGCCGATGCGTTGACCGAGGATCATCAGTTGGCGCTGCGCTTCGCGGTCGCCGCAATGGCGAGCGGCAATGCCCCTGCGGGGTTCGAGATCATCGGCCTTCCGGAGCTGGGCGCCGATAAGCGCTACGACAACGACTTCGAAAAGTATTTCGCGCTCATGCTCAAGAAGAGCACCGGCGAAGCTCTCGCCATGCTCGCGCTATGGGCGGCCAAGTCTCTGAACATGAGATGCGACGCGGCAAGCTGGCTTCCGTTTACCGGTGAACATGCCGAAGGCGGAGCCGTACTGCTCAATGCGATGCAGCCCAAGAGTCTCAACGCCATGCTGCGCAAGCGATTCGACGCTAAGGACTATTTCGAGAGCGTCAACAAGGAGCTTTGCCTGAAGGCGATTGCAGAGGCGCTTCCCAAGCTCGCGGTCAACAAGAGCCTGCCGAAAGGAAAGATTGCCGACGTGGCGATCGCTAACATGCCGAAGACCGGCTGGCTGCCGGTCGAACTACGCACGGCTCACTACGACGGCCCGGGCCGCAAAACTAAACGGAAGGCGGCTTGAGACTGGAAATGCAGGAAACACAGAAAACGATAAGCGATTGGGCCGAGGCTACATTCGGTCCGGTAGGCTCCAACGCAAGCGCGGCGGCTCGGGCAAATCGCGAAATGTCCGAACTGATTCAAATCCTGGCTCGCGACGATCGCCATCCAAAAGCCGGCGAGGAGGTCGCTGACGTCGTGATCTGCTTGATGCGGCTCACGGACCGCCTCGGCATCGACCTTCTCGCTGAGATCGACCGCAAGATGGCGATCAACCGAACGCGGAAGTGGAAGCTCGACGGAGACGGGCACGGCCGTCACGTGGACGTCTAGGTCTGTGACGAAGCCCGGTGCAGCCATGGCAATCAAGACGGCAGGCGCACCGCGGCGCGGCCTGTCTCGGATTGAGAGCGCGGTCTATATCGGCGTGGGGCTTACGAAATTCGACGAAATGGTCGCCGATGGCCGGATGCCAAAGCCCAAGACGATCGATGGCCGAAAAGCATGGGATATCCGCAAACTGGATATGGCTTTCGAGTCTCTGCCCGACGAAAATGAGGGGGACGGCGGATCGTGGGCGGACCGGTGACCGACATTCAGCTTCGCTATGTTCACGGCTACCGGGACCGGCACGGGAGCTTTCGATATTATTTTCGCCGAAAAGGTGAGAGATCGATCGCGCTTCCCGGCCTGCCAGGGTCGGACGTCTTTATGGCCGCATATCACGCGGCGCTGGGCGGAGTCTCGATCGAGCCGAAGTTGAAGCATGGGCCGCGATGTCTATCAGCGTTGATCGGCGCCTTCACCGGTTCGACCAGGTTCAAGAATCTCTCGAAGGGCTCGCAGAAAACGTATCGGCATATCCTGAAGCACATCGAGGCGCGCGACGGCCATCGCGGCGTCGCCGATTTACCGGATGACAAGGCCCGCAAGATCATCGAGGAGATCGGAACGGACCGCCCGGCCCTCGCCAATCTGACCCGCGCCGTGATGCGCCAGCTTTTCAAATACGCAATCACGCTGAAATGGCGCACGTCGAATCCATTTTCCGGGATCGAGGCCTACAGCATCGGGACACATCACACCTGGACCGACCGGCAATTGTCTGCCTATGAGAAACGCTGGCTGCTCGGGACGCGCCAGAGGCTCGCATTCGATCTTCTGTATTATACCGCGCAGCGCGTCGGCGACGTGGCCGCAATGAGACGTTCCAACATTGTGAACGGCGAGATCCATCTGATCCAGGAAAAAACCGGGACGCGGCTCTGTATTCCGATACATCCTGCATTGAAGCGATCGATGCACGCCTATGGGATCAAAGGTCAAGTCCTGATCGGCAAGCCGAACGGGGAGCGAATCGCCGGCGACGCGTTGTCGAAGCTGGTCATCCGCGCCGCCATCAAGGCCGGATTGCCGCGCGAATGTGTGCCGCACGGAATCAGGAAGGGGATCATGCGCCAGCTTGCGGAGCGCGGGATCAGCTCGAAGCGCATCGCCGGCTTGTCTGGCCATAAGAGCCTGAAGGAGATCGAGCGCTATATCGAAGCGGCGGATCAGACCAAGCTGGCGCGCGATGCGATTGACGCTGTACCGGACAAGGGGCGCGTTTAACGCGCTAACCAAGTGGCTAACCGTGCAAGAAGTGGCCGGTTTACCGGCACTTGTTCGGCTTTGAGATTAACGTCGCGTTAACCGTGGCGTTTCGCTTCGCGCTGGCACAGCGGTTATGCGCCTAACCACCACTTGGTTTGCCTTCGATCTTGGGCAACTGGTCCGGTGTCCGCGCGGTACCGGGGTCGGCGCGGCGCGCAAGCTCGACGGTGAGCCGCTCGGCCACTTCCGGCGTCATCTGCGCGAGGATTTCCGACATCTTGCGCGGGTTGATCTTGGTGGCGACCTCGACCAGGATTTTCAAGTCGAGCCGTTCGAGGATGCGTGCGGCGTCCTTCGATTTCATGTTTTCGTACATGGCGACGATGCTTTTGAAGCGCTGCGCTTCTTGCTTGTCGCGATTACCCATGGCGCTATTGACGCGCGCTTCGACATCCTTGAGCTCGACAACCTTCGCATCCAGCCGCTTCTCGGTAACCTTGAGCAGGCTTTCGCGCATTTCCAGTTCGCGGCTGCGGGTATCGAGCTCCTTGCGGCGGTCCTGCAGACGCTCGAGCACGGCGCGCTCGCCGGCCGAGACGATCTTGCCGGCCTGCATCGGCATCGTCACGTTGCCGACTTCGAGCTTGGGCGAATCCGGCGGCTTGTTGCTGGTCTTGAGCGGCGTGCCGCTCGGCTGGCTTTCGCCGCCGACAGAGCCGGTAATGTCGCCGTTGTCGCCGAAATTGAACATCTGCTTCGCCCAGGGTTTGCCCGTTCCGGGAGCAGGCGGCAGCGGCGGCGCATTTTGATCGGCGACGACGATCTTGGGATAGGCCGGCACGCTGTCGGCGCTGGTAATCTTCATGTCGGTCTTGTTGCGGCCTTGCAGCCGCTCGCCCAGCGTATAGCCGCCGTCGAACACCAGTCCCGACACTTTGAGCGCGAACAGCGCGATCGTCGCCAGCAGCACGACCGGGATCAGCCGGAAATCGCGCGCCCAGCGGATCATGCGGCAAGCCCACGCAGGCGCGCGCGCGTCCGATCGGCGAAGGCTTGCGCGGCGACCGCCACGGCCTTCGCGTCGGCGACCGTGGACGGCTTATTATCCGGCTGCGCCGCGCCGACGATGCGCGTGAGCCGCCCCAGCAGATTTTCGCCAGCGTCGAGCTGGCGTTCGATGTCGGCGCCGAGGCTCTCGGCCTGTTGCAGCCGCTCGCCCAGGGTCTGCTCGCCCTCGCGCATGGTCGCTTTCAGCCCGGCGATGGCGCGCTCGGCGATTTCGGTGGCGGTAATCAGTTCGGAAATGGTCGCGCGCAGCGTTTGCTCGTCGGCCTTGAGCAGCCGCAGCTGCTTGTTGAGCCGGACGCAATATAGGATCGTGAGAAGGAGCAGGATCGAGACCATACTCTCGACGAGGAAACCGTAATGCATGCTCAAGTCGTCTCCATACGATTGCCGGCCTCGTCCGCCTTCTCGAACATGGCAAACGTGGTCCGCGGTTTGCGCAAAGGCTTGGCGACCCGCACCGCAACGCGGTCGCCGACTTTGCCCATGCGGCCTTCGGTGAGCGTGACGTCGCCGCAGCGCACTGCCACCAGCGCGTCCGGCTTGAGCTCGAGGGCGAGCGTGTCGCCGACGCTTAACTTCATCATTTTCCATAACGGCAGCCGCGCCTCGTACAGCACAGCGTCGACCGCGATCTGCGCCTCGCCAATTTCGGTCGCCAGATGGTCTTCCCAGATCGGATCGCGGCCGAACTTCTCGCCCATGAACATCTGGAGCAGCGTGGCGCGGATCGGCTCGATCGTCGCATATGGCAACAGCAGCTCTATATTGCCGCCGCGGTCCTCCATGTCGATGCGCAGCCGCACCAGGATGGCGGCATTGGCCGGGCGCGAGATGGCGGCAAAGCGCGGATTGGTTTCCAGCCGGTCGATGTTGAATTGGACCGGCGACAGCGGCCTGAAGGCGAGTTCGGCGTCGGCCAGCACCACCTCGATCATGCGCTTGACAAGGTTGGTCTCGATCGTGGTGTAGGGGCGGCCTTCCACCCGCACCGTGCTCTGCCCGCGGCGGCCGCCGAGCAGCACATCGATGATCGAATAGATCAGGCTGGAATTGACCGTGGCGAGACCGAAATTGTCCCATTCCTCGGCCTTGAACACGGCGAGAATCGCCGGCAGCGGGATCGAGTTGAGATAGTCGCCGAAACGCACCGAGGTGATGCGGTCGAGCGAAACCTCGACGTTGTCGGAGGTGAAATTGCGCAGCGAGGTCGTCATCAACCGCACCAGGCGGTCGAAGATGATCTCCAGCATCGGCAGGCGCTCGTAGGACACCATCGCCGAGTCGATGATGGCGCGGATGCCGGAATTTTCATTCAGCGCGACGTCGGTCAAGCTGAAACCGAGCATGCTGTCGATTTCATCCTGATTGAGGATGCGCTCGGCTCCGCCCTTGGCGCCGTGGGCGTTATCCCTGCCCTCTTCCACCATCTCCGCCCATTGAGCGGTCGCCTCATCGGTGCCGGGCGTCGCAATGGGCCCGTCGGGCGCCGCCACAGGCGTGGCGGCGTCTTGTTCCATCGCCACGCCCCATTCAGCGGCCAGCGCGTCTTGATCGATTTGGTCTTTCGCCATCGTTTATGTCGCTATTGAACGACGATCTCCTTGAACAAAACGGCGGTGATGTGGTTGGGCGCGACCGCGTCGTTGACGCGGCGGGTCAATTCTTCCTTGAGCCGGTAGAGGCCGGCGGAGCCGTCGAGATCGGTCGGGCGCAATTCGCGCAAATAGGTCTGGAAGGCGTCCATCACCCGCGGCATCAACGGCTGGATCTGGTTCACCACACCGGGGTTGGGCAGTTCGAGCACGATCTTCACTTTGAGATATTGCGTGCGTTCGCTGGGGGCATTCGACAGATTGACCAGCACGTCGGGCAAATCGACGAAGATCGCCGGCTTGGCCGCGACCGGCACGGGCTTTTTATGCTCGGGCGCCTTGAAGAAATAGAAATAGGCGCCGCCCCCGCCGCCGGCGACGACCAGTAGGCCGACAACGGCGACGATCATGATTTTGAGCGACGGCAGCTTGAACGACGGGATGAATTTTCGTTTTTGTTTTGCTGCAGCCTGCTCTTCGCCCTCTTCCGGCTCGTCCTCGAGCTCGGCTTCCGCTTGTTTTGCCTTGGCTGCCATGATGACCCCGATCGCGACGATGGGGCCGCACGCAGGTGTTCAAAGCAGAACACCCGCGGATGCGCGGTCCCGCGCTCCCCCTGCGATCGAAGGTAGGTCGGTATGGTTAACAGATGCTTTCCCGTGCTGCCGCGGGCGGAATCTTTTGCCGGGTAAGGCCGGCAGAACGGCGGTTTTTGCCTGCGGGCCGGACCGGTCGTTTTCGTCTAACCGACTGATTTTCTGAAACTTTGCCGATTGGCACGCTGGCTGCACTGCCGTTGCCAGCCGCCGGCTTGGGAGAGCTTGCGGCATTCGCTTCGGCAAGGTCGGCCTCGGGAGGGCGCGGCCCATGCCGGAAACGAAGGGGAGAATGCCGATGAATAATATGCTTCTGGTGGCGTTGTCGCGTCAGATGGCGCTCGCGCGCGAACTCGACGTCGTCGCCAACAACATCGCCAACGTCGACACCACCGGCTACAAGGCCGACGGCTCGCTGTTCGAGGAATATCTCAATTCCGGTGCGCAAGCCGGCGGCGGTAGCGGCGGCAGCGTGAGCTTCGTGCGCGACCGCGGCGTCTGGCACGACATGAGCCCGGGCCCGATCGAGCGCACCGGCAATTCGCTCGACGTCGCCGTCGACGGCAATGCCTTTTTGGTGGTGCAGACCCCGCGCGGCGAGCGTTACACCCGCAACGGCTCGATGCAGCTCAATGCCACGGGCCAGCTCGTCACCAACGACGGCAATCCGGTCATCGGCGACGGCGGCCCGATCACGCTGCAGCCGAACGACCGCCAGATTTCGATCAGCCATGACGGCACCGTCAGCGTGAAAGAAGGCGATTCGAAAGTCGACTCGATACGCGGCAAGCTGCGGCTGGTCAGTTTCAACAAGCCGCAGCAATTGCAGAAAGACGGCGGAAGCACTTTCGTCGCCGCCGACGGAGTGACGCCGCAGACCACCACCAAGGCCGGCGTCGTGCAAGGCGCCGTCGAAAAATCGAACGTGCGCGGCGTCGCCGAGATGTCGCGCATGATCGAGATCACCCGCAGCTACACCCAGATCGCCAACCTGATGCAGCAGCAAAACGATCTCGGAACGACGGCGCTCGACAAGCTCGCCGACGTTCCGGCGTGATGAAGGGGAGTTAAATCCATGCGCGCACTCAGTACAGCATCGACCGGCATGATGGCGATGGAGCTCAATGTCCAGGTCATCGCCAACAACCTCGCCAACATGAGCACCACCGGCTACAAGCGCCAGCGGGCGGAATTCCAGGACCTTCTGTACGACCACGTCAGCCGCATCGGCACGCAGACCTCGGCGCAGGGCAATATCCTGCCGGTCGGCATCGATCTCGGCTCCGGCGTCAAATCGGTCGGCACCCCGCGGCTGATGACGCAGGGCACCTTGTCGCAGACCGGCGGCACGCTCGATGTCGCCATCCGCGGCGACGGGTTTTTCAAGATTCAATTGCCCGACGGCACCTACGCCTACACGCGCGACGGTTCGTTCCAATTGGACAACACCGGCCGCATCGTCACGCCGCAGGGCAACGTGGTGATGCCCGCCATCACCATCCCGCAGAATGTCTCCGGTTTGACCATCAACGCGCAGGGCCAGATTTCGGTCATCCCACAAGGCGCGACCGCGCCGCAGATTCTGGGTCAGCTCACGCTCACCCGCTTCGTCAACCAGGCCGGCCTGCTGCCGGTCGGCGACAACATGTACACCGAAACGCCGGCCTCCGGCACGCCGCTCGACGGGCTTGCCGGCACCGACGGCGCCGGCGACCTGATGCAAGGCAGCCTGGAACAGTCCAACGTCGACTCGGTCACCGAAATCACCAACCTGATCGCCGCGCAACGCGCCTACGAAATGAACGGCAAGGTGATCACCGCCGCCGACCAGATGCTGCAATCGACCGCCGGCCTGATGCGCTGAGGTAAAACCATGATCCGCAAACTCGTCTTCGCCGCCGCCGCCCTGCTCGCGCTCGCCGCTCCGGCCGCCGCCGCGCCCGATCAGGAGCACCCGAACCTCAAAGCGGAAGCCACCGTCACCGGCGATGTGGTGCGCATCGGCGATCTGATCGAGCATGCCGGCATCGTCGCCAAGGTGCCGATCTTCCGCGCGCCCGATCTCGGTATGACCGGCACGGTGTCGGCTGAAACCGTGGTCGAAGCCGTGCGCAGCCACGCGCTGATCGGCCTCGACACCGGCGACGTCAGCGAAGTGGTGGTGACGCGGGCGAGCCGCGCCATCCCCGCCAAGGATATCGAGGACCGCGTGGCGCGGGCGCTTTCAACGCAATACGCGCTCGGGCCGGCGAAGGACATCGTGGTGAATTTCGACCGCGAATTGCGCGCGATCCAGGTGGAGACCACGGCCAAGGGCGAGCCGCGCGTCGCCTATCTCTATTACGACTCGCGTAGCGGCCACTTCGACGTCACGCTCGACATGCCGACCGGTTCCATGACGCGCGGCGCGCTGCGGCTCTCCGGCCATGCGGCGGCGACGGTCGAGGTCGCGACGCTGACGCGCGCGCTCGACCGCGGCGAGACGGTGAAGGATGCCGACGTGGTGATCGAGCGGCGCCCGCGCGGCGAGATCGGCCGCGACATTGTCATCGGCCGCGAGCAGGTGATCGGACTCGCTGCCCGCAACACCTTGCCGGCGGGCCGGCCGCTGCGGCTTGCCGACTTGATGAAGCCGGAGCTGGTGCAGCGCAACGAGACGGTATCGCTGATCTATCGGGTGCCCGGCATTACGCTGACGGTGCGCGGGAAGGCCACCGAAGGCGGCGCCGAGGGCGACGTGATCTCGGTGCTCAACGAACAATCCAAACGAACGGTGCAGGGCGTGGTGGTGGGTCTTGGCCGCGTCGTCATCGGCACCGGCTCGCCACGCCTTGCCGCCAATCTGCCGCCGGGCCGCTGAATGAAAGCGTAACGCGTAACGCCGAGTTTTAAGTCGACGCTTTAACGTAACGGCGCCGCGGCGCCCTAGTGAAAGTGATGCCGATGAATGTTCTTAAGGTAACGCGTCATGCGGTTCTCGCAGCGCTGGCGACTTCGCTGTTGTCGAGCTGCGCGGCCTACGACCGTTTAAAGAACATCGGCCAGCCGCCGGCGCTCGCGGCGGTCGACAATCCGACCGCGCGGCCCGGCTACAAGCCGGTGCAGATGCCGATGCCGGCGGCCCAGCCCGCCTCCTACAATCCGAATTCGCTATGGCGCAACGGCTCGCGCGCCTTCTTCAAGGACCAGCGCGCGCACCAGATCGGCGACATCCTCACCGTGC
>JBOHII010000037.1:0-4978 GCA_050725955.1 Pseudolabrys sp.
CAGCACGGGCGTGACGATGACAAATATCGTGCGCAGGTAATATCGGTCGGCGGCGTGCAAGCCGTGATCGGCGAAGATCCAATAGAGTGTGAGTGCCGCAGCGACCGTCACGGCGGCATAGATGGGAGCCCTTGCCGGCGCAAACCGCGCCGCGACAAAATAGACGGCGCAATAGCCGGCAAGCGTCGCCGCTAGCAGAACAACCAGTTCGCCCGAGAAAACATCGCGGTCGAAGAAATCGCGCGCGGCGCGCGCAAGCACGCCGGCAAAATAGGCGTCGGGCGGGATGAGCAATTTCACCGCGGCCCAAATCGCCACCGCCGCCAGCAGCGCGCCCACGGCGCGGAGAAACCGCCTATCGCGCAGGCCGCGCAGCGCGAGCGTCGCCGAAATGGCCGCCGCCAGCACCAACGCGCCTTCATGCGTCAAGACCAGCATGAGCAACAGCGCGAACAACAGCGCCGTCGCGCCCGCACCGCGGCGGACGCCGTGCGCGACCGCGAGCGCCGGCCAGAACAGCGCATGCGCGATCCACATTTCGGTCGGGAAGCCGAACACCAGGGGGCACAGGCAGGCGGTCGAAAAACACGCATAGCCGAAAACCACACGGCCTTTGCTGCGATCGGCGGCAAAACACGCGATCAGCCCGGCAAGCGGCGCCACGAAGAACAGAAAGCCGTAGACGTCGATGCCGCCGGCCGGGTCGCCGGCCAGTCCGACATAGATTTCGGCCGGCAACAGGGTGAGCAAAAAGACCGTCACACGGCCGGAAATGTTGTGCCAATGAAAAGCCCAGGCATCCTGCACGGCGACCGAATAGGAAAACATGGCGCCGTCGCCGTAGAGCTGCAGCGTATAAGCAAGCCCGACGACGACAAAGGCAATCGCCCAGGCGATTGCAAAAGCGACAACGATGACGCGCAACAGGCCGGCGTCGGATCGGCGCATGGCGCCCGCCCGTGCCGCGCCTTGCCCGATGCCCGAATGCAATGGACTGTCCGTCATGACGGCAGTCTTCCTCCGCTTTTGCGGAGCCTAGCGCGCCGGCCGCGCCCGGTCCAAAAGCTGCCGCAGCACGCCGCCGGCCGCTTCGGCCACATCCTCGAGCAGCCGCGCGCCGAATTCCGCCGTGGCGTCCTGCGCGTTGCCGGTCACGCCCTGGTCGGCGATCCGCTTCTCGTCCGACGTCCACGGCCAGGTCACCTTCGGATCGAGCACGGTGCGGCGGACCGCCTCCGCGTCCGCTGGATGCTTGAGTTGCGCGATTTCACTTTTGCGCACCAGATGCGGCGCGGCCGCCAGCATCATCGACGTCTCGTTCTTGCCGCCATGGATTTCGGGAACCGGCAAATTCGCGTCTGGCTCCGCCCACGCTGTGGGATGCAGCACGCCGACATTGAGGCCGAAATCGGCGCGCAGATCCTGCGCCAGCGCCTCGAGGATGCCGCGATTGCCGCCGTGGCTGTTGACGATGGCGAGATTGCGCGCCGGCAGCGCCCGCGCGATCTCGCGCCCGAGGTCGCGCAGCAGCGCCGTCATGCCCTGCACCGACAGCGACAGCGTGCCCGGCGCCCACTCATGCTCGCGTGCGAGGCTCACCGCCAGCGTTGGCAGCTGCCAGAGATCCAATGCCTCGCCCCAGCGCGCGACAATGCGGCGGGTGAATTCCTCGGCCAGGACCACGTCGGTATTGAGCGGCAAATGCGGCCCGTGCTGTTCGATCGAGCCGATTGGCAGGCACAGGATCGAGCCGGGTTTGAGAACGCGCGCGATTTCCGGTGACGTCAGCTCGCCGATCAATCGTCCCGGCATCGTCGATGTCAACTTGCCGCCGGGGCGACGTCCGGCTCAGTGTCCGGCGCGTCGGCGAGCGAGGCGATCAGATCGTCGAGCCGGTGGCCGGCGCGCTCGGCCTTCGCCGTCAGATAGCGGCGATTGTCGGCATTGATCGGCGCCTGCAGCGGCATGCGGCTGACGATTTCGATGCCCGCCTTGGCCAGCCCGTCGAGCTTGGCCGGGTTGTTGGTGAGCAGCACGATGCGCGGGCAGTTCAGCATCTGCAACATGCGCGCGGCGATGCGGTAATCGCGCTCGTCGTCGTCGAAGCCGAGCGTCGTGTTGGCGTCGATGGTGTCGAGCCCGTCGTCCTGCATCTGGTAGGTGCGCATCTTGTTGGCAAGGCCGAGCCCGCGGCCCTCCTGCGCCAGATAAAGAATGATGCCGCCGCCCTCCTTTTCGAACAGCGTCAGCGCGAGTCTGAGCTGGTCGCCGCAATCGCATCGCCGCGAACCGAACACGTCGCCGGTGAGACAGGCGGAATGCAAGCGCACCGGCACCGGTTTGGCGAAGTCCGGCGTACCGACGATGATGGCGGTCGAATTCCCGCCCATGGCGTCGCGGAACACGACGAAGCGCGTGCGTGTGCCGGAATTGAGCGGCACCGAGGCTTCGCTTGCGATCGCCAGCGATCGTACCGCCTCGTCGCCGAAGCGCGCGACCGCCGCCGCTTCGACCGTGATGATTTGCGGCGCGCGCGCGAGCGCGTCTTGCGCGGCGACTTCGGCTGCCAGCACCCACGGCAAACCGTGCGACCATTTCACCAGTTGAATCGCGGCCGCCGCCGCGAGCCCCGCCGGCTTGACATCGAACTTGCCGTCAAGCTTGGCATCGGCAACCAGCGCCAAAATCGTATCGGCGTCGTAACCGGGCCTGAGTTGCAGGGCCACCGGCGCGCTCGCCGCGAGGCCGAGCGCCAGCGCCCGCCGTGCCGTGATGATCAGCCGTGGCACAGCCGGCGCGCAAAGCGTGGCGAATTCGGCCAGGCGGCGCGCGTCGAGGCCCTCGACCGGCAGGACGAGAAGCGATTCACCTTCGCCGGCGATGAACACCGGCCTTCTGGCGTGGAATTCAGCGAGGCCGCGATTGACGCCGATCTGTCCATCGGCACCGAACAAAGTAGAAGCCGCCCCAGCACGCATCGCTTTTATTTCCAGACTGCCCATTCACCTTACTCGTTACTCTAAAACACCGCGACCCCTACGCCTGTTCCGGTCGTAAACTCAGATGTTTTATGCCAGCCTGTTGCGTCAAATCTACATCAATCAGAAGCCATGGTTATGCGTCTTAAAAATGACCAAACGCCGCAGGCCGAGGCGCAACGGGACAGCCGGCTTGCCGCGGGCCGGGCGCCCCTCGCCGGCGCGGGCGACGATCTTTGGGCTGAATTTATCGACGTTTTTCGCCATTCGACCGGTCCGCTGCCGCCGCCTTGGGGCGAGCTGTTCGGCCCGCTGCGCCGCGGTGCAGCGGATGGGATGGTGGTGGTCGGCCAGATCGGCCAGTCGCTGGACGGGCGGATCGCGACCGAGTCCGGCCACTCGAAATACATCAACGGGCCGGCCGGGCTGACCCACCTGCACCGGCTGCGGGCGCTGGTCGACGCCGTGGTCGTCGGCGTCGGCACCGCGCTCGCCGACGATCCGCAGTTGACCGTGCGGCGGGTTGCCGGACCGCAGCCGGCGCGCGTGGTGCTCGATCCGAACGGCCGTCTCTCTCCCGGCGCAAAGGTCTTTGCCGGCGACGGCGTGCGCCGCCTGCTGGTGACGGCGGCGGGCACACGCTGCGCGCCGCCGCCCGGCGTCGAAGTTCTGGCTTTGCCGATCGTTGGCAAGCACATCGCGCCGCCCGCAATCCTCGCCGCACTCGCCGAGGCCGGCCTGCGGCGCGTGCTGATCGAGGGCGGCGCCGACACCGTTTCGCGGTTTCTCGCCGCCGGCTGTCTCGACCGCCTGCATGTGATGGTGGCGCCGATCATTCTCGGCGCCGGGCGCGCGAGTTTCATCCTGCCGCCGATCGAACGCGCCGATCAGGCCTTGCGCGTGCCGGTGCACGCGCACCGGCTCGACGATGAGGTGCTTTTCGACTGCGATCTCTCCGCTCAGCGCGTGGCCGTCGGCCAGGCGAAAAAATCGACGTGACCGACGCGGATGGATGAGCGCCCGGCAGCGACCGCGTCGCGCCGGCGGGTCAGCCAGCCGACGGCGTCGGCGAGCGACAGTTCGCCGATTTCGCGCCCGGCGCTCGCCCAGCCCGCCAAGAGCTCCGATTGAATGTCGCGGTCGTGCGGGCCGATGATCCAGTCGGATTTTCCGTGCACGACGGAATAGCCGAGCGTTTCAAATCGGGCGATGGCGGCGGACGCAGCTGCCGGGCCGAGCGCGCGGCCAAACCCTTTGTCGGTGCGTTGATGCGCGTTCACCGCGGCGACGACCGTAGCGTCCGCCGCATCGACCGGATCGAATTCGATGCGGCCGTCGTAGCTCAGCGCCGCGTAGAGCGGGATCGCGCGCGCCGCCGTTTCGACCGCAAGCCGTTCGAGCCAATCTTGCGAGACCAGATCGAGAAGCGCCGAGGCTGTTATCAGGTCCACCGGGCCGTCGAGCGCGGCTTCGAGGTCGCGACTGAGATCGAGCGGGACGGCGTTGACCGTGACACCTTGCGGACACGGGGCTGCCGACGCGCGCGCCAGCAGGCTGAGATCGTTGTCGGCAAGCCGCCAGTACTGATGCGCCGGCAAATGCGGCGCCAGCGCCCGCAACGTCGCCCCGGTGCCACAGGCGAGATCGACGACGCGCAGCGAAGGATAGCCGGCGAAGGCGGCGCTTACCGCGTCGCGCACCAGGGGATCGCGCGCGCGCAGGTCATATGGCTCGCGCAGCGCCAGCCAGTCTGCCGAAAAGCCACTCACTCGAGAGCCTCAAGCGTGCGCGAAAATATCTTCGCCGAGTCGTGCCAGCCCGGCAGCTGGATGGCCGCCGTGCGCGCGGCCGCTCCCAGACGTTGCCGCTCGTCCTTGTTCTCGATGAGCCGGCGCAGCGCGTGCGCGAGCGCATCCGCGTCGTCGGGCGGAAGCAGGATACCGGCGTACGCCGGCACGGTATCCGGTATGGCGCCTGCGGTAGTGCCAATCACCGGCAGC
>JBOHII010000038.1:0-4863 GCA_050725955.1 Pseudolabrys sp.
GGGCGCCGGGCGAAAATGCCGGTGCGCGCGCCTTGCGTGAAACCCTTCAAATCGACCAATAGATCGATCTCCAGCGATTTTATGAGATCGGCAATCCGGTCGTCGCTCAGCGATCGAGCGTCGACAAAGCGGTCGAACGACGCCTCTAGTCGCCGGCGCATTTCCGAACCGTCGTCGGGACCCCACGAAATCGCCGTCGTCTCGAATTTCGATTTATCGTGACTTTCGAACATTCCGGCGATCAGAAACGCCGTCGCATGCTCGTGAAAATCGGACGACAGATAAGCCACGCGAATTCGCCCGTGCAGATATCGCTCGCCTTGCCATGCGGGCCGGTCGATGGCGGGAAGTGTGTTCGCGATCCAAACCTTGGCGCATTGGAGTTGGTCGCCGGAAGACGATGGAATGGTAATAGGCACGAACGGCCCCGCGTTTGGCTTTCCGTTGCGGACGGAGGCGATCAAATGCGCGCAGTCGGCATCGACGTCGCGCCAATCGCAAATCCGCATCTTGGCATGCAGGCGATCGCCTTCCGCGCCGATCAAATCGGGCTGCAATGCGTAGGCTTTCTCGTAAGCTAAGAGGGATTCGCCGTAGCGCTTGAGATTGTCCAGCGCTTTCCCGCGATTGTAGCGCGCCACCGCATTGTTCGGTTCGAGCGTGATTGCCTTGTCGTAGCTGATGAGCGCTTCGGCAGACCGCCTGAGCTCGCTCAGCGCGGCGCCGCGGTTGCTGTGCGCAGCTGCATAGTCCGGCGCCAGCGCGATCGCCCGGTCGTAGCTTGTAATCGCCTCCGACAAGCGTGCGAGGTCAAGCAGCGCCTTGCCGCGATTGTTGTGCGCCATGGCAAAATCGGGCGCCAATTCGATCGCTCTGTCGCAACACGCCAATGCTTGCGCCGGCCGCTTCAAATCCAGCAGCGCCTTGCCGAGGTTGTTATGGGCAAAGGCATCGTTTCCATCGAGCGCGATCGCCTTCCTGATAAGTTCCGCTCCTTCCCGGGTTCGCTGTGTGTCGACGGCGATGACCCCGAGCAGATGCAGCGCGTCAAAATGGTTCGGCTGCTGGCGCAAGATTTCCCGATAGATAGGCTCCGCCTCGGCCAGCCTGCCCTGCCAATGCAGCAGCGCCGCCTGCTCGAAGCGGGCCTGCAATGCCGCTCCGGCCGGCCCCTGTGCATTCGGCTGAGGATCGGCTTCGTCTGCCATTTCAGGTCTTGATGAATTCGAGCAGCGCGGCCTGCACGCGCGCGATCACGCCACCCCATGCCCGTGTTTTGTCCTGGCGGAACAGACGCACGCTCGGGTACCAGGGACTATCGTCGCGGTTGAGCATCCAGCGCCAGTCGGGATTGGCGGCGAGCAGGACCCAGACCGGTTTTGCCAGCGCCCCGGCAAGATGCACGACGCTGGTATCGACGGAAATGACCAGGTCCAGGTTCGCGATGAGCGCCGCGGTGTCGGAGAAATCTCCGAGCGCTTCGGCATAATTCAATAGATCGCTTCGTTCCTCAAGGATCTTCGCATCGGCGGGACGCACGCCTTTTTGCAGACTGACGAACGTCGCATCGCTGTCGAGCAGCGGCAGCAAACCGGCAAGTCCGATCGAGCGATTGATATCTTCCGGATGCGCCGGCCGCCCGGACCAGGCGAGGCCGACCCTGGGGCGGCGTTTCGGCTCGAGCCGGGCTTGCCAATCGCGCACGCCCTCCGCCGGCGCATGCAGGTACGGCACCGCCGCGGGAATCGTCTCAACATCGGTGCGAAACATGAGCGGCATGCTGAGCAGCGCGCATTGCATATCGAAATCCGGCAACGGCGCGCCTTTGGCAAACACATGCGCCGCGCCGGCGAGGCCGGTCATCAGCGATCTGAGCGGCGGTCCCACCTCCAAGATGACGCGCGCGCCGCGTTGCGCGACCAGCGGGACATAGCGGCTGAATTGAATCGTGTCGCCGAAACCCTGCTCGCCGTACAGAAGGACGGTCTTGCCGGCGATCTCGTCTCCTTCGCGCCACCGCGGTTGGGCGAAACTGCGCCGTTCGTGCAGCATGTGTTGGCCGCGCGATCGCCATTCATAGTGTTCCCAGCCGCGCTCGAAATCGCCGAGCAGCAGCCGCGTCTGCGCTTCGCCAAAATGCGCTTCGGGATTGTCCGGCGCGACGGCATACGCGGCCTTGAAAGCCTGCAGCGCCTCGTCGTAGCGATTGAGTTGATGCAGGCTTAGGCCGCGGTTGGAAAGCGCGCCGGAATGACTCGGCACGCTGGCGAGCGCATGGTCGTAACTCGCCAGCGCCTCGTCAAACCGCCGCATTTCCTGCAACAAGGCGCCGCGGTTGGAATGGGCATCGGCGAATTCCGGCCGCAATTCGAGTGCGCGGTCGAAGCTCGCCAGCGATTGCTCGTATCGCCGCAGGCGCAAAAGCGCGTTGCCGCGATTTGAGAACGCTTCGGCGAAGTCCGGGCGTAGGGCATAGGCGCGTTCGTAGCTCGCCACCGCCTCGGCGTAACGGTTCAGATCCTGCAGGACATTGCCGCGATTGTAGTGAACCAAAGCATAGTTGGGCCGAAATTGAATCGAACGGTCGTAGCTCGCCAATGCCTCGTCGTACCGGTTCAGCATCTGCAGGACGTTGCCGCGATTGCAGTGGGCCAAGGCATAGTCCGGCCGCAATTCAACGGCGCGGTCGTAGCTTGCCAGCGCTTCCGCCGGACGCTGAAGCAATTCCAGGGCCATCCCGCGGTTGAAGTACGTCGGGGCGATTTCCGGCGCCAGCGCGATCGCCTGGTCGATGATCGGCAGCGCTTCCGCCGGCCGATTGACCTCCAGCAGCGCATGGCCAAGGCTGCTGTGCGCGACGGCAGCGGTCGCGTTCACTTGGATGGCTTGGCGGAACAGGTCGACGGCCTGCTCCAGGTGACGCGTTCGCATAGCGATGACGCCAAGCAAATGCAGCGCCTCAAAGTGGTTGGGCTGCAGGCGCAGTATGTCGCGGCAGTGGCGTTCGGCGTCCGCAAGATTGCCCTGCTGATGCAGCGCCGTCGCCTCCGCGATCTTGGCCTGTATCGCCGGTCCGGCTGAATTCTCCGCCTGCAGTTGCGCCTCACCTGTCCCGGACATTGCCATCCATCCAAGCGCCCAATCATAGCCTGAGCCGGCGGGCGGCCCTACTCCGCCGGGATCGGCGTCGCCGGCGCGGTTGGCGCAGTCGCCGCCGGGGTCGCGGGCCCCTTGAGCGGGCGCTCCTCCATGGCAATGAGGAATACCATGCCGACGCACAGAACCAGAGCGCAGGTCATAAATACGAAGCGGAACGCCAGGCCAAGTTCGTGCGCGGAAGCCCCGCGCGCGAGCGTTTCCACCGACCCGCCGGCGACGCTGCCGAGGCCGCCAAGCACGATTGCGCCCAGCGCCGCCACCACCAGCGAGGAAATCAGCGAGCGGAAGAAATTGGCCACGCCCGTCGCCACCCCCATCTGGTGCTGAGTCACCGCATTCTGCATGCACACGGTGGAAATCGGGAACAAGGTGCCAAGACCGCAGCCGATCACCGCCAGCAACACCAGCACCAGCGGCATCGGCATTGACGCCGGCCATATCGCCATTGCCGAGAGCGCCACGATCGCCACGGTCAGGCCGCCCAGCGCAAGCCGTTTGTAGTGCGTCACGCGCGCCAACAGCCGGCCGGTGACGGTGGACAGGATCACGGTCCCGCCCATCAGCGCGATCAATGCGAGGCCCGACTCGCCGGCGGACAAACGCAGCACCACCTCGAAATAAAGCGGCACGAAGATGGTCAAGCCGACCAGCGTGCCCATGTTGCAGGCGCCGGCAAGTGCCGCGCAGCGCACCACCGGATTGCCAAGCACGGCGAGCGGCAGAAACGGCTCTACCGCCACCGCCAGGCGCCAGGCGAACAGGCCCCAAAGCACCGCCGAGGTTGCGATGAGCGCGCCGGTCTGCGGCGATATCCAGGCAAAGCGCCGCCCGCCCCAGGACAACGCCAGCAACAGCGTCACCGCCGCCAAAATCAGCAGCAGCGCGCCGATCACGTCGAGACGGTGCTTGCGCGGATGATAGGGCACGCGCCTGAGCACATTCGAGGTCATGCCGAGCGCGGCAAGGCCGAGCGGCAGGTTGATCCAGAAGATCAGCGACCAGTCGATGTGCTCGGTGAGAAAGCCGCCGAGTACCGGCCCGCCGATCGAGGAGGCGGCGAACACCGCGCCGATATAGCCCTGGTAGCGGCCGCGCTCGCGGGGGCTGACGATGTCGGCGATGATGGTTTGCGTCAGCGCCATCAACCCGCCGCCGCCCAGCCCCTGCAGCGCGCGGCCGAGCACCAGCACGGTCATGCTCGGCGCCAGTGCGCAGACCAGCGAGCCGGCGACGAAGATGACGATGGCGATCAGCATCATCGCCCGCCGGCCGTGGATGTCGGACAGTTTGCCGTAGAGCGGCGTCACCGCGGTGGCGCTGAGCAGATAGGCGGTGGCGACCCAAGACAGGTCGCCGAGGTCGCCGAAATGCCGGCCGATGGTCGGCAAGGCGGTGGCGACGATGGTCTGGTCGAGCGCGCCAAGGAACATCGCCAGCATGATGCCGACCACGATCGCCCTCACCTCGGGATGCGTCAGCGGGCGGGGGTCGGGCCGCGCGTGGGGCTTGGCGTGCTTGGGTTTGGCGCTCATGGCCGGGTTTGATGCCGCGCGGGCGGCGGCTTGGCAATGGGCACCGGCGCGGGGGTGCTATGATTGCGCCATGCGAACCTTTGCACCGGGCCTGGCGTTGTTAGCCGCCTTGATGATGCCTGCCGGCGCCGCCGGGCGCCTGCCCGCGGGCTTCGTCTATCTGCGCGATATC
>JBOHII010000039.1:0-1723 GCA_050725955.1 Pseudolabrys sp.
GATGTTGACGCCGAAAATAACGAGCCAGCGCCGCGCGCCCTTGATCTCGGCGCCGAAATAAGGCGTTGCCGCCACCATGATCAGGCTGACCGCGAACACGGTCAACGCCAGCCTTCGGATCTGGCGCGGATTGAGGAACGATACGCCGAGCAAGATGGCGACGGTCGGAATAAGATAGAGGATGTGCCGGTTGACGAAATAGAACGGGTCGAGCCCGAGCCGGGCGGCGACCGGTGGCGAGGCGGCGAGCGAGAGCACGACACCAGCCAGCATCAGTGCGCCGATGGCGGCGAGCGTCAGCCGGTCGACCGTCCACCACCATTCGCCGAAGGGCGTGCGATGCGCGCGCGAAATCATGTCCCGTTCCCGTCCTCAAGCTGACGCGTCACGGTTTACGAAGCATTAATGCCCGGATAACTGTGCCTCAATTCCCGGAATCACCCGCACCAGCTCGACGAATGCCGTCCCGCGCACCTCGAAGTTCGCGTACTGGTCGAACGAAGCGCAGGCAGGCGATAACAGCACCACCGGCTCCTTGCGGCCCGAGGCGGCGGCGTCGCGCGCGGCGGCGTCGAGGGCCGCCGACAGCACGCCGGATTTCTCGTAGGCCACCCGGCCCTCCAGCGTCCTGGCGAATTCGTCGGCCGCCTCGCCGATGAGATAGGCCTTGGCGATGCGGGGAAAGTATTCTGCAAGGCTCTCGATGCCGCCCGTCTTCGGCTTGCCGCCGGCGATCCAGAAAATATCGTGAAAGCTCGCCAGCGCCTTGGCGGCGGAATCCGTGTTGGTCGCCTTTGAGTCGTTGACGAACAGCACGTTGCCCTTGCGGCCGATCTGCTGCATGCGGTGGGCGAGGCCCGGAAAACTCGCCAGACCTTGCTGAATGACCGGCACTTCGAGGCCAAGCGCGAGACAAGCCGCTAGCGCGCAAGCGGCATTCTGCGCATTGTGCTGCCCGCGCAAGCTGGCGATGCCGGCGAGCTGCGCCACCGCATGCGCCTTGCCGCCGGTGGCGCGCAAGATGCTGCTGCCCTCGGTATAAAAGCCATCGCGCAGCGGCGCCTTGACCGATACCCGCACGACGTTTTTGCCGGCGCGCGCGATGCGGTCCGCGGCGGCGCGCGTGTAGCGGTCGTCGACGGCGATCACCGCCGTGCCGCCCGGCTCGACGCTCGCCGGAACAAGTGTTTTGAGCGCGGCATAATTCTCCATGGTGCCGTGGCGGTCGAGATGGTCTTCCGTGACGTTGAGCAGAACGCCGACGGTGGGCGTGAGCGAGGGCGCAAGATCGATCTGATAGGACGATACTTCCAGCAAGTAGTGGCGGCCGCGCACGAACGGTTCGAGAGCCAGCACCGGCACGCCAATATTGCCGCCCATCTGGGCATCGCGGCCGGCGCTGGCGAGAAGATGGGCAATCAGCGCAGTGGTGGTCGATTTGCCGTTGGTGCCGGTGATGGCGATCAGCGGGCAGTCCGCCGCGCGCGGCGCGCGCTCCAGGCAAAACAATTCGATGTCGCCGATGATCGCGACGCCGGCTTTCTGCGCAAGTACAACCGACCAGTGCGGCGTCGGGTGGGTCAGCGGCACGCCCGGCGCCAGGACCAGCGCCGCAATGCCAGTCCAGTCGAGCTCGTGCAGATCCTGCGTGGCGAGGCCGGCGGTGCGCGCTTCGGCCATCGACTTTTCGCCGTCGTCGAAGGCGACGACGTCGGCGCCGCCC
>JBOHII010000040.1:0-6816 GCA_050725955.1 Pseudolabrys sp.
TCGTAAAGCTTGCGAGAGCGACGGCCGCTAGCGCGGCATATCTTGCTGCCATGGTATCCTCCCCAATTGCGCAGCTGACGCGGCCGTGGCTGACCGGCAGCCCATTTTTTGCTTGTTATGTCGATAACGCTACCCGGTATGGAAGGCCCGATCAACTCGACAAAAGTAAGCTGGTGCGTGGCATTTCGGCGCGAAAGGGCTGCCGCTTGCCAACGGTTCGCCTGCACCGCACGATGGCCCCATGATGGTTCCCGCCATCGACTGGAAAGCCGGAGCGGCAATAGTGACCGAGAGCGACCCGATCGTCGCCGAGACCGCGGCGCGGATATTTGCCGACCTTGCCGATCCGCAGACAATCAACGCGGCCCGCGACCGGCGCTGGACGGAACCGTTGTGGCGCGCGCTTACCGAAGCCGGGCTGACGCTCGCCTGGGTGCCGGAACATCTCGGCGGCGCGGGCGGCACCCTCGCCGACGGCTTCGCCATCCTCGGCGTCGCCGGCCGCTATGCATTGCCGATCCCGCTGGCGGAAACGCTGCTCGCCGGCTGGCTGTTGGCGCGCGCCAACATTGCGTCGCCTGCCGGGCCGATGACGGTCGCGCCGGCGCGGCCGAACGAAACGATCGAAATCGGTGGCAACGGCAGGCTAAATGGCCGCGCTCTCGCCGTACCATTTGGGCGCGAGGCCGAGCACATCGCAGTGCTTGCCTCCGGCGGTAAGGGTACCGCTGTCGCGCTTGTTGCCACGGCCGACTGCCGGCTCGGCGACGGTCACAATCTCGCACGCGAGCCCTTGACTGAAATCACCTTAGCGGAGGTGCAGCCGCGCAAGTTGGCACCCGTGCCACCGTCCGTTGACCGCCACACGCTATTGGTAATGGGCGCGACGATCCGCTCCGTGCAAATTGCCGGCGCGCTGGAAACGATCCTGGCGCTCTGCGTCAGCTATGCCAACGAGCGCGTCGCCTTCGAGCGCAAGATCGGCAAATTCCAGGCGGTGCAGCAGAATTTGGCGAGGCTCGCGGGCGAGACGGCGGCAGCGATGACCGCTGCCGGCTCGGCCGCCGATGCGATCGCGCAGACTGACGAAGTCGATGATGCGGTATTCCTCGAAGTAGCCTCAGCCAAAATCCGTTGTGCCGAGGCGGCGGCCGAAGGCGCGGCCATCGCGCATCAGGTGTTCGGCGCGATCGGTTTCACCAGCGAGCACGTGCTGCACCGCTTCACCTTGCGCATGCTGGCCTGGCGCGACGATTTCGGCAATGAAAGCCAGTGGGCGGCCAAGCTCGGCAAGGATACAGCCAAGCGCGGCGCCGACGAATTCTGGCCTCTGGTTGCATCCCGATGACGACCCTCAGCTTCGATCAGATTCGTTTACCGCCCGAGTGCGAAAAACTGCGCGCCGAGGTGCGCGCCTTCATCGCCGAGGAAGTCGCGGCGGGAACCTTTGCCCCCGAGCGGCCCGGCCACGGCGATACGCACGATCCCGCGTTCAGCAAACGCGTCGGCGCCAAGGGCTGGATCGGCATGACCTGGCCGAAAAAATACGGCGGACACGAACGCAATTTTCTCGAGCGTTTCGTAGTCACCGAGGAATTCCGCGTGGTCAACGCGCCCGTGCGGCTGCATTTCGTCGCCGATCGGCAGAGCGGCCCGATCCTCATCAAATATGCGCCGGAACACATCAAGCAGGACATTCTCCCCCGCATCTGCCGCGGCGAATTGTGCTTTGTCATCGGCATGAGCGAGCCGGGCTCCGGCTCCGACCTGTTCGCCGCCAAGGCCAAGGCCAGCAAGGTCGAGGGCGGCTGGAAGATCAACGGCTCGAAAATCTGGACCAGCAATGCCCACATCGCCGACTACATGCTCGGCCTGTTCCGCACGTCGCCGCCGACCAAGGAAAACCGCCGCCACGGTCTCACGCAATTTCTCGTCGACATGAAATCACCCGGCATCACGGTCAACCCGATCATTCAGATGACCGGCCAGCACGATTTCAACGAGGTCGTATTCGACGACGCGTTCGTTCCCGACGATCACCTGCTGGGCGAAATCGACGGCGCCTGGAAACAGGCGACCAGCGAGCTCGCCTATGAGCGCAGCGGGCCGGAGCGATTTCTCGAAACCTTCTACGTGCTCAACGAGCTGGTGCGCGCGCTCGGGCCCGATCCGGATCTGCGCAGCGCCGAGGGGCTCGGCCGCCTGGTGGCGCAACTGCACACGCTGCGCCGCATGTCGGTGTCGGTCGCCGGCATGTTGCAGGCGGGGCAAGAACCGGTGGTGGAAGCTTCCATCGTCAAGGACGTCGGCACGATCTGGGAGCAGAAATTGCCCGAGCGCGTGCGCGAACTCAGCGCTTTCCTTGCACCGGAAACCAGCAATCGGGTGACGCTCGACGAGCAGCTCGCTTTCGCCTTGACGGTCGCGCCCAAGCTCACCATCCAGGGCGGCACCACCGAGATCCTGCGCGGCATCATTGCGCGCGGCCTCGGTCTGCGGTGAACGGAGGGCGCGCGATGCCGGATATCGCAAAGCTGTTGTGGCCGAAAACGGTGGCCGTGGTCGGCGCTTCGTCCGACACCAAGGGCCTGCGCGGCCGCATCTTTGAAATAATGCTCAGCCATCCGTTCGCCGGCACGATTTATCCGGTGAGCCGCAGCGCGACGGAAGTGCAAGGCCGCAAGGCCTATGCAAGCATCGCCGAGCTGCCGCAGCCGGCCGATCTCGCGGTGATCATCGTGCCGGCCGCCTACGTGCCGGAGGAACTCGATCGCTGCGGCCGCGCCGGAGTCAAATCCGCGGTGGTTCTCTCCTCGGGCTTTGCCGAGGAGCCCGGCGAAGCGGGCGCGCGCCTGCAAGAGGCGCTGCGCGTAACCGCGGCGCGCTACGACATGGCGGTCGCCGGGCCGAATTCGGAAGGCTTTGCCAATATCGCCGCCGCGCTCTGCCCGACCTTCAGTCCGACCATGGATGTGAGCGCCGGCCCGCTTCTGCCGCAACGGCCGCTCGGCGGTGAGGTCTCGGTGATCTCGCAAAGCGGCGGCCTCGGCTTTGCCTTCTTCGATCGCGCGCGCGGCCGCAATCTTAGATTCCGTCATATCGTCACCACCGGCAACGAAGCCGTGCTGGAAACCTCCGACTTCCTCGATTTCATGCTCGAGGAAGGCAAGACCGATGTGTTCCTGCTGCTGCTCGAAGACGTAAAGACACCAGCGAAATTTCGCCGGGTTGCCGAAAAAGCCTTGGCGTCGGGCAGGCCGCTGATCGTCGCCAAGATCGGCCAGACGGAGGCCGGACGCCGCGCGGTCGCCTCGCACACCGCAGCGCTTGCCGGCTCGCATGCCGCCTATCGCGCAATCTTCCAGCACCACGGCGTGATCGAAGGCGAGGATTTCGACGACATGATCGATCTCGCGGCCGGTTTCCTCGCCTGCGGCGACCGGCTGCCCGCCGGCAAGCGCATGGCGGTTTGCACCTCGTCGGGCGGCGCCGGCGTGTGGATGGCGGACGCCTGCGTGCGCGCCGGGCTGGAAGTGCCTGAGCTCGATACGCCAACGCGCGCCGCCATCGACGTGCATCTGCCGTCCTACGGCACCTCGCAGAACCCTGTCGATTCCACTGCGCAAGGCGTGCACAAACTCGGCTATGCGGAATTCGCCCGGCTCACCGCGCAATCGCCGCGCGTCGACGGCGTCATGGTGGTGGTAACCGCGCGCCGCTCGGCCTTCTTGGAAAACGATCTGCCAAAGCTGAAAGCCCTCGCCCGCGATTCGAAAAAGCCGGTGTTCATGTGGACCTATACGCTGCCTGCCGAGCGCAGCCTCGAAATTCTCAACGAGGCCGGCTATCCGCTGTTCAGCAAAGCCGGCGCTTGCGCGCGCACCATGCGGGCGATGGCGGACTATCGCGCGCGGCGCGAGCGCCTGCTGAAACCGGCCGCGGCGGCGGTCATCGCGCCCGACCGCGCCGCCGCCCGCGCCATGCTCGCAGCCTCCGCGCCGGTCTTATGCGAATGGCATGCGCGGCCGGTGCTCGCCGCCTATGGCATCGGCGGCAGCGAGGCCGGGCAGCTCGCGCACTCGGCCGCGGAGGCCGAAGCCGCGACGCGCGCCTTGGCAAGGCCGGCAGCGCTGAAGGTGCAATCGACCGACATTCCGCACAAGACCGAAGCCGGCGCCGTCGCACTCAACATTTCCGGCGATGGCGCGCGCGCAGCCTACGACCGCATCCTCGCCGCCGCTAAAAAGCACATGCCCAGTGCCCGTATTGACGGCGTGCTGGTGCAGCCGATGGCGCCGCCCGGGCGCGAAGTCATCCTCGGCGTCAATTGCGATCCGCAATGGGGCCCGCTGCTGATGGTCGGCTTGGGCGGCGTGCTGGTGGAAGCGCTTGGCGACGTGGCGCTGGCGCCGGTGCCGCTCGATCGCGAGGCCGCGCGCGCCTTGATCGGCAGGCTTGCCGGGGCATCCGTGCTCGGACCGTTTCGCGGCGCGCCGCCGTCCGATACCGATGCGCTGGCCGACCTGATCGTGCGGCTCTCGCTTTTTGCAGCCGATCATGCCGACGCGATCGCGGAGATCGATCTCAATCCGGTGATCGTGCACGCCATGGGGCAAGGCGTTTCGGTCGTTGACGCCCTGATCGTCAAGCAGCCGTCGCGGAGCGCGCAAAACCGCGCGGCCGAATAAAGGAAATAGGCCATGGGCTCGTTCAAGGATATTGCCGTCGAGAAGACAGGCCTGGTGACGGTGATCGAGATCCGGCGGCCGCCGAATAATTTCTTCGATATTGCCTTGATCCAGGAAATCGCCGGCGCGCTCGAGGCGCTCGATCAGGATTCCGCTTGCCGCGCGGTGGTGCTGGCGGCGCAGGGCAAGGCGTTCTGCGCCGGCGCCAATTTCGGCGACGGCTCGGCGCTCAACAAGGAAGGCCAGCGCGAAGGCGAGCTCAATCGCGAAAAGGCGGTCCAGCATCTTTATATCGAAGGCAACCGGCTGTTCCGCACCAAGAAGCCGATTGTTGCGGCGGTGCATGGCGCGGCAGTCGGCGGCGGGCTGGGCCTCGCCATGGTGGCGGATTTTCGCGTCGCCTGCCCGGAGACGCGCTTTGCCGCCAACTTCACCCGGCTCGGCTTCCATCCCGGTTTCGGCCTGACGGTGACTTTGCCGCTGGTGGTCGGGCCGACCAAAGCGGCGATGATGTTCTACACCAGCCGCCGCGTGCGCGGCGACGAGGCCTACGCCATGGGCCTTGCCGATGTGCTTGTGCCGCAAGCTGAAGTGCGCGACGCGGCGATCAAGCTCGCCGCCGAGATCGCCGAGAACGCGCCGCTCGGTGTGATCTCGACGCGCGCCACCATGCGCGGCGATCTCGCCGACCGCGTGCTCAAGGCGACCGAGCACGAGTTGAAAGAGCAGACCTGGTTGCGCAAGACCGACGACTTCAAGGAAGGCGTCAAGGCCACCGCCGAACGCCGGCTGCCGAATTTCTCCGGACGCTGAGCGCATGGGCGAGCCGTTGTGGAATTTCTCCATCGCGGTCTACGGCGCGCCGCAGGTCGAAGGCGAATGCCTCAAGGCGCAGGATCGCTTCGGTCTCGATGTGAATTTGCTTCTGTTATGCGCATATATCGGCGCGATGCACGGTGTCGCCTTGACCGCCGACGATATTGCCGCCGCCCGCCGGGAAGCGGGTGCATGGCACGAAGACATAATAAAGCCGCTGCGCGCCGCGCGCCGCACGCTCAAGACGATCGATTGGGGGGAGAACGCGCCGCCTGCCGCCGCGGCGAGCGAATTGCGCACCCAGGTCAAGGCCGCGGAACTCGAAGCCGAGCGCATCGAGCAAGCCATGCTCGAACGCTGGGCCGAGACGCGGCTGGCCGGGAGGCCGCGCGGCGAACCCCGCGATGCCGTGCTCGCCAATCTGCAAACGCTGCTCGCCGATTATGGCGTGGGGCCGGAGCGGCTTGCCGCCGCTGACGCCTTGCAGCATTTGATCGCGGCCGCGCTCGCGCGCGCTGCCGCCAATCCGACGCCGCCGCGGTAAAACCCGCCGGCGGCCTCATGGTCGGCGTAACAGCCGTCATTTCGGCGCTTTTGCCGAGAAACGTTTTTTCGGGCAGCAATCCCAGCGGGATAGCGTGTAAAATGACGCCATGACGCTTTGGCTCTTAATTTCACTGATGACGGCGGCGGCGATTTTCGCGGTGCTGTGGCCGCTGGCCCAGCGCAAACCCTTGCGCCGCGGCAGCGAGGTCGCCGTTTACCGCGACCAATTGGACGAAATCGTCCGCGACCGCGCCGCCGGTCGGATCGGGGAAGCGGAAGCCGAGGCCGCTCGTGTCGAAGTGTCGCGCCGGCTGATTGCCGCCGCCGATGCCGCGGCTGCCGAAAAGCCGGCGGCGGAGGCGCCCTCGCTTTGGCGCCGCCGCACGACCGCTGTCGCCGCGCTGGTGCTGATGCCGATCGGCGCCGTTCTGCTCTATCTCGCGATCGGCTCGCCGGACCTGCCGGGCGAACCGCTGTCGGCGCGGCTGCAGGCGCCCAGCCAGAACCGCTCGATCGAGAACATGATTGCCGAGGTGGAAGATCACCTTGCGCGCCATCCCAACGACGGCCGCGGCTGGCAAGTGCTGGCGCCGGTCTATATGCGGCTCGGCCGCTTCAACGATGCGGTCAGGGCCTATCGCAATATTCTCAGCCTCGACGGCAGCACCGCCGCGCACGAGGCCGATCTCGGTGAGGCGCTGGTGTTCGCCGCCAATGGCGTTGTCACCGCCGATGCCAAGGCGCAATTCGATCGCGCGCTGAAAGT
>JBOHII010000041.1:0-4362 GCA_050725955.1 Pseudolabrys sp.
ACCATGTCGTGATCCCGGGCCTCATCAACACCCATCACCACTTCTACCAGACGCTCACGCGCGCCGTGCCGGCCGCGCTCGACCGCGAATTGTTTCCCTGGCTCAAGGCGCTCTATCCGATCTGGGCGCGCATGACGCCGGACGCGCTCGATCTCGCGGTGACAGTGGCGATGGCCGAACTGATGCTGTCCGGCTGCACCACCACCACCGACCACCATTACGTCTTTCCGGCCGGGCTGGAAGACGGCATCGATATCGAGATCGCGGCGGCCAAGCGCCTCGGTATGCGCGTTCTGGCCACGCGCGGCTCCATGAACCTGTCCGAGCGCGACGGCGGGCTGCCGCCCGATAGCGTGGTACAGGACGAGGACACGATCCTCGCCGACAGCAAGCGGCTCGTCGAACGCTATCACGAGACCGGCGAACCGGCGATGACGCAGATCGCTCTCGCCCCGTGCTCGCCCTTTTCGGTCACTACCTCGTTGATGCGCGCGACCGCCGATCTCGCCGGCAAGCTGGGCGTGCGCATGCACACGCATCTCGCCGAGACCGAGGACGAGAACAAATTCTGCCTTGAACTCTACAAGTGCCGTCCGCTCGACTATCTCGAGGATTGCGGCTGGCTCAACGACCGCGTCTGGCTCGCGCATGGAATCCACTTCAGCCAGGCGGAGATGCCGCGGCTGGCCAAGGCTGGCGTTAGCATCAGCCATTGCGCCTGCTCGAACCAGGCGCTCGCTTCCGGCGCTTGTCCGGTGTGCGAGTTGGAGGCGGCCGGCGTTGCCATCGGCCTTGGTGTTGACGGCTCGGCCTCGAACGACGAATCCAATCTTATGCAAGAGGTGCGCGCCGCCTTCCTGCTGCAGCGCGCCCGCTACGGCGTCGAAGCTGTGAGTCACAAGGACGCTCTGCGTTGGGCAACGAAAGGTTCGGCATCTTGCATCGGCCGGCCGGAACTGGGCGAGATCGCGGCCGGAAAACGCGCCGACCTCGCACTGTTCAAGCTCGACGAACTGCGCTTTTCCGGTCACGGCGATCCGATCGCCGCGCTGGTTCTGTGCGGCGCGCACCGCGCCGACCGGGTGATGGTCAACGGGCGCTGGACGGTCGAGAACGGCGCGATTCCCGGGCTCGATCTCGACGCGCTCATGCGCCGCCATCAACAGGCGGCGCGCAGGCTGCAAGGCTGAGCGTTTCATTACTCAACTTTACCGGGCGGCTGACCCCTTCCCCAGTTGCGGGGAAGGGGTTGTGGCGATGCAAATCCTCACTTCCCTGGCAGCTTCTCGGTTATTCCCTTGACGTAGAAGTTGATGCTGTCGATGTCTTTATCGGGCATGACCTCGCCCGGCTTGGTCACCAGCGTGCCGTCCTGCTTGTAGACCGGCCCCGAGAACACGACGAGCTTGCCGCTCTTGATGTCGGCGATCGTGCCTTCGGCCATCTTCTTGACGTCGTCCGGCATGTTCTTCAGCGGTTCGACCAGAACGTCGTTGTCGGCCATGCCGGCCCAAGTCTGGTGCATCTTCCAGCTGCCATCGAGAACCGCGTTGACCTCCTTGATGTAATAGGGGCCCCAGTTATCGACCAGCGAAGCGAGCTGGGCGTGCGGTCCGAACTTCAGCATGTCGGCCGATTGGCCGAAGGCATGAATGTGGCGCTCTTCGGCAATCTGCATCGCTGCCGGCGAGTCGGTGTGCTGGACCAGCACGTCGGCGCCCTTGTCGACCAGCGCCTTGGCGGCGTCGGCTTCCTTGCCAGGATCGAGCCAGGTGTTCACCCAGACAATCTTGACCTTGAAATTGGGATTGACCGACTGCGCACCGAGCATGAAGGCGTCGATGCCCATCACGACTTCGGGGATCGGGAAGGAGACGATGTAGCCGGCGGTGCCGGATTTGGAGACCTTTGCCGCGATCTCGCCCTGCACATAGCGGCCCTGGTACCAGCGCAGATTATAGGTCGACATGTTGGGCGCCGTCTTGTAGCCCGACATGTGCTCGAACTTCACATTGGGAAACTTTCCCGCCACTTTCAGCGTCGGGTCCATGAAGCCGAACGACGTCGTGAAGACGAGGCCGCAGCCGCCGCGGGCGAGCCGCTCGATCACGCGTTCGGAATCGGGGCCTTCCTGGACGCTGTCGACGTAGCTGGTTTCGACCTTGTCGCCGAGCGCCTTGACCACGTCGAGCCGGCCAATATCGTGCTGCTGGCTGAAGCCGCCGTCATTGTGCGGGCCGGGATAGACCCAGCAGACCTTCAACTTTGCCGCCTGGGCGCCGCCTGAAGCGGCGACCAGCAAGCCTGCCGCTACGGCGGCACCGAGAAATCTACGCATAGCTCCACTTCCCTCCATGTGACGCGCCCGGCTCTTGCTCGGACGCAGGTACAAAATCCATGCCATTTGGCGAAAACTACCGGGTTCAATTGTCTGGCACAAAGGTCCGCCCCAAGCAGGCCGGCGTGTGCACCTTCAGCAAGGCTTGGTTGCGCGAGATGAGCACCAGCGCGACGACCGTGATCAAATACGGCAGCGAGGACAAAAACTGCGACGGGATGCCGAGGCCGATCGCCTGGGCGTGAAGCTGCAGGATGTTGACGGCGCCAAACAGCAGCGCGCCGACCGCGATGCGCCCGGGCAACCAGGTGCCGAATACCACCAACGCGATGGCGATCCAGCCGCGCCCGGCGGTCATCGCCTGGGTCCATTGCGGCGTGTAGACCAAGGAGAGGTAGGCGCCGCCGAGACCGGCGCAGGCGCCGCCGAACAGCACCGCCAGCATCCGCACCCGCAACACCGGGTAACCGAGCGCATGGGCGGAGACGTCATTGTCGCCGACCGAGCGCAAAATAAGACCGGCGTAGCTGCGGAACAGGAACAGCCAAACCGCAATGGTCAGCGCAACCGCCACATAGACGAGCGGATCCTCGCCGAAGATCACCGAGCCGACGATGGGCAGGTCGGAGAGGAAGGGGATATGCACATGGGCCAGCCTCAGCCCCGGCATCCCGGTATAGGAATTGCCGATGAGGCCGGAGAGCCCCAGCCCGAACAGCGTCAGCGCCAGACCGGAGGCGTTCTGATTGGCGGCGAACACCAGAGTCACGATGCCGAACAGACCGCCCGTCAATGCGCCGCCGATGATGCCGGCAAGCACGCCGACGATCGGCATGCCGCTGACGTGGCCGGCGGCAAAGCCCATGACGGCGCCGACCGCCATCATGCCCTCGACGCCGAGATTGAGCACGCCGGATCGCTCCGCGATCAACTCGCCAAGCGCGGCAAACAACAATGGCGTCGCAGCCGTGACGATAGTGAGGAGAATGCCTTCTGCCATTTCCATCGGATCACTCCGCCGCTTCGGCGAGCTTGAGGGGAGGCCGGCGGACCAACCGCAACCGGTAGAAGATCAACGTGTCGAAGGCGAGCACGTAGAACAGCAGCATGCCCTGAAACACCTGTGTCGCCTGGTCGGAAATGCCGAGCGCGATCTGCGCGCCCTCGCCGCCGAGATACGACAGCGCGAGCAACAACCCGGCGAACAGAATGCCGAGCGGATGCAGGCGGCCGAGGAACGCGACGATGATCGCGGTAAATCCGTAGCCCGGCGACACTGTGGTGCGGAACTGGCCGATTGGGCCGGCGACCTCGCAGATGCCGGCGAGGCCGGCGAGCCCACCGGAGATCAGGAACGTCAGGAACACCATGCGTTTGCGATTGAACCCGCCGAAGGCGCCGGCGCGCGGCGACAGACCAAGAACGCGAAGCTGAAAGCCGGTCAGCGTCCGCTCGGACAGAAACCAAACCGCGGCAACGGCGACCAGCACGAAAAGGACATTGAGCCGGATGCTGTCGCCGAAGATGACCGGCAGAATCTGGCCGCCGGCAAACGGCGCGCTGTTGGGGAAATTATGGCCTGCCGGATCGCGCCAAGGCGTGCGGGCGAGATAGTCGACCATCAAATTGGCGACATAGACCAGCATCAAGGTGGTCAGCGTTTCGTTGGCATTGAATCGGTTCTTGAGCCACGCCGGAATCGCGGCATAGGCCATGCCGCCAAGAATTCCGAGCAGCAGCATCGGCACGATGACGATCGACGACTGCCAATGGGGAAAATAAACCGGAATAATCGAGCCGCAGATGGCGCCTACGGCAAGCTGCCCCTCGGCGCCGATGTTCCAGACATTGGCCTGGTAGCAGAACGACAGCCCGATCGCGATCAGAATGATCGGTGCGGCCTTCACCAGCAGACCTTCGATCGACCAGAGCGCAGTGAGCGGATCGATGAAATAGAGATAGAGCGCCCGGAACGGATCGATCCGCATCACCGCAAAAGCAATAAAGAAGGTGACGAGCGCCAG
>JBOHII010000042.1:0-3359 GCA_050725955.1 Pseudolabrys sp.
CCTTGTAAGTGTGACGAACCCATTCGTCGCTTTCGATCTGCCGGTTGACGTTGTAGTAGGCGCTGATGGCGATCACGATGAGCGTGATCGCAGAAAGACCGAATCCGGCGACGAGCCTCTTGCCGACAGTCATATTTGAAAACATTCGCAGCTCCTATTGGCGTATGTTCAGTCCCGATTTGCGATGTCAGTTTTTGATTGTGTCGATGACGGGCGAAAGCTCGATGATGGGCCGCAGGGCGCCGTCGATTTGCACGAGATCCCGAGCTAATCCTTGCTTCGCTTGCGCTTGCTGCGGTTTGATCGCGTCCGCCGGCACGCGCATCTGGCCGACAAAGGCATCAAAAGAAAATCCGACGGGGGCAGCGGCTGCGACGAAAAGCCAACGCGACGTCCGCCCGGCGGCCTGGCCGATCAGACTTTGCAGGTCGTACACCGGGATAATCGCTCCGCGAAACCCGGCGATACCCACCAATGCCGCGTTCGGACCCGGCACCGGCGTGACCTTCTTGTCGACGAACAGGCCGGCAATCTCGGAAAGCCTGACGGCGAAATTGTTTGCGCCCAAGCCAATCGCGAGCAGATCCACCATGGTCGCGCCGTTGAGGAATGCCGGCTTGGCAAAGGTCCGGTCGAATTCGCGGCGCATTTCGCGCGAGCGTTCGGTAATTGCTGACGCGACTTCCATCACGCCCTTCCTCCGCATTCTTTGAGAGCCGACTGGCACAGCGCCGTCAGCGCTTCTCGGTTAAAGCCGCCGCCGAACAGTTGCAGCCGTGCGGCATCCTCGCGTTCGAGCAGGGCCATGGCCAAGGAGAACTCACCACGCGCGGCTTGCAGGTCGCCGGCGCGGCGCGCCAGCAGCCCGAGATGCAAACGCGGCATGGCGAAAGACGAGTCGTGACCGGCTGCAGCGCGATGATGTTCGCTGGCCTGCTCGCCAAGCCCGACGTGCTCGCGACACAGCGCCAAAATGTAATGCGCGCCGGCATTGCCGCCGTCGAGCAGGAGCAGCCGTGAGGCGGTTTCGTCGGCGGCATCCAGCTTGCCGCATTGCGCCAACAGCATGGCTTCGAGCAGCAAGAGGTCTGGCGTCTGCTTCGTCGCACCCTGTGCCGCCTGGACGTGGCCCAGAGCCTCGGCGAAGCGTTCCTGACGCAACAGCTCGAGCATGCGCGTCGAGTTGAACGGCGCGGCCATAACAGCGGCTTGTGCGGATGGCTGCGACATCGGCACCAGCGCGGCGACGCGCTCGCTGGCCAAACGAATTTCATCGAACCGGGCGGCATCCTGATCGGGACGCGGGGGTGTTCGCGCGGGCGACGGCCGTGGCGTGAACGGGATCACGCAATCAGAATCGGCCTCCGAGCCATCCTTGAGCTGGTGATAGAATGTCTGGTGCGAATTGCGCAGGTGCAACCGATCGGAGACGCCACGCAGCGTTTCCGCATGGCCGAGAAACAGATAGCCGCCCGGCGCGAGCGAGCGCGCGATACGCGCGATTGCGGCGCGCATTTGCTCCGGTTCGAAATACATGAGGACGTTGCGGCAGAAAATCGCGTCGTAGCTCGACGGCTGCCATAGGCCCGGATTGTCGCTGGCGAGATTTCCCTGTTCGAATGCGACCATTGCGCGAATGGATTCGTCGAGCACGACGTCGCGCCCATCCGGGCAGAACCATTTTGCCCGCGTGTCGATGGGGGTTTCGCGCAACGCCCAAGTCGAATAGCGGGCGCGTGCGGCTTTTTCGAGCGCCGTCGGATTGAGGTCGACGGCGCGTATCGAAATCTTGCAGGACGGGTCTTGGATCGTTTCCTTGGCGACGATTGCCAGCGAATAAGCCTCTTCGCCCGACGAACAGCCAGCCGACAGCAAACGCAGAACGCGCAGCTGTTTGCGGCTGCGCAGCCGATCGGGCAGCACGATCTCGGCAAAGGCCCGAAATTGTTCATTGTTGCGGAAAAAATAAGTTTCGCCGACGGTCAATTCCTTGGCGAGCGCGGTCAATTCATCGGCGGCCGGTTCGTTTTCAAGCGACCACAGATAGGCATCGCCGTCCGCTCGGCGATCCTTCAACCGGCGCTGCAGGACCTCTCCGAGAAAGCCTAATCTGTTATGGTCGAAGCGCAGCCCGATCTGGCGGCCGATGGCGGACCTGAACCGCTCCAAATCGCTTGCCGTTGCCACAGCGGTCACGGCCCAACTCCCTCGACAAAACACGGGTGCAGCGCTTCCTCGGGAAGCACGCGCGCAGTTTGCAGGAAGAACACCAGCTCCTCGTCGAGAGTTTTCATCACCGCGATGGTCTGCACGTCGCGCAGCAGCGGTGGCAATTTATCCAGCTCCGTGGCCTCGATCGCTCGAACTCCGACAACTGCATCCGCTACAAATGCGACCGTCCTCGTCTGCGTCCGCGCCGTCACCAGACGGTCGCCGTGCGCGGGCTCGTCGTCGAACAGCATGGCGGCGTCGACAACCGGCGTCGGCACTCCTCTGATGACGCACAGACCGCGCACGATCGCCGGCGCGCCGGCAATAGACTCGACCGGCAACATCCGCATGGTTTCGATCACGTCCGCCACTGGAAGCGCGAAATGATGGGCCGCGACGCGGCACAACAGCCAATGCGGCGACGCGGACTTGCCCTCGCCATTCGTCGTTATCGGAGTCTCAAGCGCCGTTTCGCCATTTTTTTGCACGACTCCGCCCGCCATCGGCATGCACTCGCTTTCGCTGTCTTGTAAGGTCGATCGACGCGCGTCGTGGCGTCACGTCCACCACGACTGCACCGGCAACTTTCGAACGATTGCTTAGTCTGCAATTCTTAATAGTTGCGCATACGTGCAAACACCTACACGCATCGTCCGACGCGAAGCGATCGAAATTGGTGTTTTCATACCGTCGCGCGCAATACTTTTCGCAACTGTGTTTTCAAAAAAATTGGCGAAGCAATACCGTTGTACCTTCCTTTAACGCGACCATAACCGCTTCAACGGAATACAGAAGCAACAAGCGCGGCGTTTGCCGCGACAATTAATGCGTAACAGGGTGCTGCGTATGCGACAATCACTCAAGGTATTGATCGTTGACGATCGAGAGCACGACGCCGCTCTTATGGTTCGCGCGCTGCGGCGGGCGAATTTCGATTTGACATTCGCGCGCGTCGACAGCGAACCGGCCATGATTGCCGCATTCGCCCGGCAAACCTGGGATATCGTATTTGCAGATTATTCGATGCCGCGATTCAATGTCGAAGGCGCGCTCGCGGTCGTCGCCAAAGCAGGTCTCGATATCCCGTTCATCGTTGTGTCCGGATCGGTAGGCGAAGAAACCGCCGTCGAGGTCATGCGCGCCGGCGC
>JBOHII010000043.1:0-3135 GCA_050725955.1 Pseudolabrys sp.
CCTGATGGCCAAGTGGGCGCTGCCGCAGGTGGCCCGCGCCATCGACGGCCGCCAGAAGCGCATCGAGGACGACATCGCCGAGGCCGAGCGGCTCAAGACGCAGTCCGACGAAGCGGTTGCGGCCTACGAGAAGGCGCTGGCCGATGCGCGCGCCCGCGCGCAAACCATAGCCAACGAAACCCGCGAAAAGCAGGCTGCCGCAGCCGAGGCCACCCGCAAGACGCTCGAAGGCGAACTCAACGTCAAGCTGGCGGAAGCCGAGAAATCGATCGCCGCCACCAAGCAGGCTGCCATGACCAACGTGCGCGCCATCGCCGAAGACGCCGCCCGCGCCATCGTCGAACGGCTGATCGGCTCGCCGCCGAGCGACAAGACGGTCGCTGAGGCGGTCGCCGACGTGCTCAAGCGTTAGAGGAGCAGGCCATGCCGATGGAGGCGGAATTCTGGGTCGCGCTGGGCTTTTTCGTATTCCTTGGCTTGCTCGGCTATCTCGGCATCCATCGCAAGATCGCCCAGTCGCTCGACGACCGTGCGGCCCGCATCAAGGCCGAGCTCGACGAGGCCAAGAAGCTCAAGGACGACGCCGCGCAACTGCTGGCCGACTACCGCCGCAAGCGCGGCGAGGCCGAAAGCGAGGCGCAGGGGATCATCGCCGGCGCCAAGGCCGAGGCCGAGCGGCTTGCCGCCGAAGCCAAGGTCAAAATCGAGGAATTCGTCACGCGCCGCACCAAGATAGCCGAGGCCAAGATCGCCCAAGCCGAAGCGCAGGCTGCCGCCGACGCGCGCAGCGCCGCCGCCGAAGCCGCGGTCGCCGCCGCCGCCAAGCTGCTCGCCCAGGAAGCCAAGGGGCCGCTGGCCGGCGAACTAATCGCCAAGGGCATCGAGGACGTGCGCAAAAAGCTCAACTAGCGGGCGGGGTTAGCGCCAGCCGCGGGGGGCCAGCAGGACGCGTACCAAAACACCGCCTTTGGCCGCCGGCGCCGAGGTTTTCCCCGCTATACATTTCGACCATGTGCAAAAGTTCCTTGCCCTGAAACCCGGTCTTTGCCTGCCGGGGCCCGCTCACTATCCTTATCCTTGCCGCCACTGATTCGTTTTGCGTTGTTCGTTTGCGTGCGGGCCGGAACGACCGGCCGAGGCATCGGGCGACCCATGGTCATCTTCGATTGCAACGGCGTTCTCGTCGACAGCGAGCCGTTGGCAACCGCCATTGTATCGCAGGAATTGATGCGCGCCGGCTTCGCGCTGACGCCGGATATTATCGCGCGCTATTTTACCGGCCGCCGCCCTGCCGACATGTTCGCCGAAATCGAGAAAGCCGCCGGCCGCAAGCTGCCGGTGGACTTCGCCGCCATCGTCATGAAGGAAACCCTGCGCCGGTTCCGCTCCGAATTGCGCGCGACCCAGCACATGACGCTTGCGCTGTCCTGGCTGCGCGGGCCGAAATGCGTGGCGTCGTCCTCCTCGCACGAGCGCATCCGCCTGAGCCTGGAGAGCACCGACCTGATCCGGTTCTTCGAGCCCTACCTTTTTTCGGCAAACGACGTGAAGAACGGAAAGCCGGCGCCCGATCTGTTGCTGCATACATGCGCCAAGACCGGCGTGCGGCCGGCCGACTGCATCGTGGTGGAAGACTCCGCGGTCGGCGTCGCCGCCGGCGTCGCCGCCGGCATGACGGCGATCGGCTTTGCCGGCGGCAGCCATGCCGGCATTCAGCTTGCCGGCCAATTGCGCAAGGCCGGCGCGCGCGTCGTCATCTCCGACATGCGTGCGCTCAAAAGCACGATCATCGACCTGCGCGGATGGTGAACCCGCTCAACCCGGCGTCGGCTTTGCCGCCCGCTTCTTCTTGGCAAGCGGCTTCTTGCGCTTGATCGGCGGCGGCGGTTTCTTTTCCGGTTCGGCGCTGACCGGGTCGAAGCCGACATAGACCACGTATTGGTCAATGTCGCCGATCGGTTGCGGCAGCGGGAATGCGACATCGGGATCGATATGGGTGAAGGCGACGCGGTCGATGGCGCTGTTGACGATCACCGTCTCGCGGCCGAATTTCGACACCACGGTTTTCGGATTGATCCCTTCCTGCACCACCGCGATGCGCAGCGGCACGTCGACCGTGCCGGGGCCGCCGGCCGGACCGGTGATGATGCGTCCTTCGATGCCGATCTTCATGGTCATGATGCCGGCATTGACGTGGCATTCGCGCGCGGTGCGGATGATCGAGCCCTGGTAGCGCACGTCGAGCGCCGTCGGTTCACCGCCGCCGGGCTTGTTGCCTACGATTAGCGTGGCGGCGCCGGTGCGCACGCTGACGTCCGGGCAATCGATGTCCGGAACGGACGCGTTGGCGGCGTTGCCGCCAGCCGGCGCATCATTGGTTGCCTTCGACGACGAGCTGAAAAGATCTAGACCGGATTTTTTGAGCAGATCGTTGGTGCTGCCGCAGCCGCCAAGAGCGAGCGCTACGCCCAGCAGCGCGAGCCTGCCGATGCCGCAGCGCGCGGCATGTCTATTTCGTTCCAAACCCATGCTCCGGCTCACGTTTCTGCGTTTCTGCGGGCATTGCCCCTTGCCCAGGCTTATAGCAAGCCAAGCGTGGCAACCCCAAGGCGGCGGCGGTCAATCCGGATCGTCCTGCAGCCGCGCATAAAGCAGGTGGTCCTGCCAGACGCCATTGATGCACAGATAGCGGCGGGCGTAGCCCTCGCGCTGGAAACCGGTTTTCTCCAAGAGACGGACCGAGGCGGTGTTGGCGGGAATGCAGGCTGCCTCCAGGCGATGCAGCCGCAGCGTCGTAAAGCAAAACGGCACCAGTGCGCGCATGGCCGCGGTCATGTGGCCCTTGCGGGCGAAAGGCGCGCCGATCCAGTAACCGATGGAGCCGGCCTGCGCCACGCCGCGGCGAATATTGGCGAGCGTCAGCCCGCCGACCAGCGCATTGTCGTCGCTGCGGAAGATCAGGAATGCATAAGCGAGATCGCTGCGCACGTCCTCCGCGTAGCGCTTGAGCCGGCGGCGGAATGCGCCGCGTGTGAGGTCGTCGGCCGGCCAGGTCGGCTCCCAAGGCACCAGAAAGGCGCGGCTTGCATCGCGCAGCGCCGCCCACTCGGTAAAGTCGCCGCTGTGCGGCACGCG
>JBOHII010000044.1:0-13230 GCA_050725955.1 Pseudolabrys sp.
TCGCTGTTCAAGCCGAACCAGCAGTGGAACGCGATGGTTGACGGCCAGCTCGACATTTCGCTGTTCCCGCTCGATTACGCCAGCGGCAAAGTGCCGACCTTTTCGGCCACGCTGATGCCCGGCCTGATCCGCAATCAGGATCGCGCCAAGCGCATCAACAATTCTGAATTCATGAAAATGATTCGCGCCGAAATCGAGAAGCACGGCGTGATGGTGTTGTCCGACGCATGGTTTGCCGGCGGCATGGCCGGCAAGGACGGCTGCATCCAGTCTCCGAAAGACATGGCGGGGATGAAGTTCCGCGCCGCCGGACCGACTTTCGCGTCCATGTGGCAGGCGGCCGGCGCTTCGATCGTCAGCCCGCCGTCGAACGAAATCTACAATGCGTTCCAGACCGGCGTCGTGACCGGCACCGACACCAGCCTCGGCACTTTCGCGTCGATGCGTCTCTACGAAGTGACCAAGTGCCTGACCGCCGGTGGCAAGAACGCGCTCTGGTTCATGTATGAGCCGGTGCTGATGTCGAAGAAGAGCTTCGACAAGCTCGACAAGAAGCAGCAGGCCGCGATCGTCAAGGCCGGCAAGGACGCGCAGAAATACTACGAGTCCAAGGCCGACGAAGTGAACAAGGACGCCATCAAGGCCTTTGAAGATCACAAGGTTAAGGTCGTCAGTCTGAGCGACGCCGAGTACAAGGAGTGGGTCGCGGTGGCGCGCAAGAGCGCCTACGCGAAATTCGAGAAAGACGTGCCGGACGGCAAGAAGCTGATCGACGAGGCACTGGCAGTTAAATAAAAACAGTCAACAACCGACCGGCCGGCGGGGATACTCGCCGGCCGGCTCCATTCCGGGGTTGAGGGGCGTTCCGGATTCCATCGCAGGACCAGCCGGAAAATCGAATTCATGGACGCATACATCAAGGCGGTCGCCTTCCTGTCGCGCGTTGCCGGCGTGGTGGCCGCTTTCCTCATCGGCTTCGCCGTGCTGGTGATCTGCGACATGGTGATCGAACGCTTCGGTTTTAACCGCACGACCATCTGGCAGATCGACGTCGTGACCTACTCGATCGTCGGCGCGACATTCATCGGCAGCTCCTATGTGCTGATGGCGCGCGGCCACGTCAATGTCGACGTGTTGCCGCTCCAGCTCGGTCCGCGCGCGCGCTATTGGCTCGCGTTCTGCACGATCCTGCTGGCGCTCGCGTTCAGCGTCGTGCTGTTCGTTCTCTGCACGCTTTATTGGTACGAGGCCTGGAGCAAGGGCTGGCATTCGGACACGGTTTGGCGTGCGCGCCTGTGGGTGCCCTATATCGTCATGCCGATCGGGCTCGGGCTTCTCGTCCTGCAATACATCGCCGAGATGCTTAACCTGGTGTCGGGCCGCGTGCCGCCATTCGGCCTTTCGGATCATGCCGACGCCGAAGAGATCGCGCGCGAACAGGCGCGCGAGGCGCTGGGGGGCGCTGGATGAGCCCGACCGCCGAAGGCTCCATCGTCCTCGTCGTCACGCTGGCGATGCTGCTGTCGGGCATCCCGGTAGCCTTCGGCTTGGGCGCAATCTCGATCATTTTCCTTCTGATCTTCCAGGGCTTCAGCAGCATGCATGTCGTGGCTGAGACTTTCTATTCGGGCCTCGACGAGTTCACCTTGGTCGCGATCCCCATGTTCGTGATGATGGGCGCGGCCATCGGGTCTTCTCCCGCCGGCAAGGATCTCTACGAGGCGCTCGATCGTTGGCTCTATCGGCTGCCTGGCGGGCTGGTGATGTCGAATCTCGGCGCCTGCGCGATTTTTGCGGCCTTGACCGGTTCCTCGCCCGCCTGCTGCGCCGCTATCGGCAAGATGGGCATCCCCGAAATGCGCCGGCGCGGCTATCCGGACGAGGTCGCGACCGGCTCGATCTGCGCCGGCGGCACGCTCGGCATTCTTATCCCGCCGTCGATCACCTTCATTCTTTACGGCATCGCTACCGAGACTTCGATCGGCCGCCTGTTCATCGCCGGCGTCCTGCCTGGCTTGATGCTGACGACAATGTTCATGCTGTGGTCGATGTTCGCCATATGGCGCTCGGGCTTCCGTTCGCACGCGGCCGATTTCCGCTATTCCTGGAAGGAGAAGTTTTCCTCCGTTCCCAAGGTGGCGCCGTTCCTCGCCATCGTGGCCGGCGTGATGTACACACTCTACGGCGGCATCGCGACGCCTTCGGAAGCGGCCGGCGTCGGCGCGGCCATGTGCCTGATCCTGGCGATCCTGATCTACCGGCTGTGGAAGCCGGATCAGGTATGGCTGATCCTGCGCGACACCATGCGCGAGTCGGTGATGATCCTGACCATCATCGCCGCGGCCGTCTTGTTCGGCTACATGCTGACCTCGCTCTATCTCACCCAGACGCTGGCGCAGTCGATCGCCGATGCGCATTTCAATCGCTGGGTGCTGATGGGGATGATCAATCTCTTTTTGCTGGTCTGCGGCTTTTTCATTCCGCCTGCCGCCGTCATCCTGATGACCTCGCCGATCCTGCTGCCGATCATTGTCGCCGCCGGCTTCGACCCGGTCTGGTTCGGCGTCATACTTACGATCAATATGGAGATCGGCCTGATCCATCCGCCGGTCGGCCTCAATATCTACATCGTCAGCGCCATCGCGCCCGACGTGCCGGTGACGAAGATCATGTGGGGGACGCTGCCCTACGTTATCTGCATGATGCTGGCGATCGTGATCTTGTGTATATTCCCTGAAATCGCCACATGGCTGCCGAACCATCTGATGGGCGGCGCCAAGTGATGGACGGTTGCCGGACCGTCTGACCGGTCTGGGGAACGCGCGATGAACACGTCATTTTTCGGCGAACTGTTGCAAACCATTTCCGAGCGCGGGCGCGCGCTGCTTGACCGCGGCCGCAGCCGCCGCGGCGACGCGACGGCGCGCTCCGAGAGCCTGGTCGAATTGTGCGAGGACCTGCTGTCGAGCCGCGGCGAGGCTTCCGGCGTCGCGCGTGCGCGCGAAATCCTGACCCGTTACGGCGAATTGACGACCGGCCCGCGCATCGCCTTCTTCGAGGCGCTGGGCGAACGCTTCGGTTCCGATCCGGCGCGCATGCAAACGGCCATTACCGCTTGGCGCGAAAAGCCGTGCGACGAGACCGCGGCCGAAGTGCACGCGGCGTCCGAACCGCGCCGGCAGGAACTGCTCCGCCGGCTCAACCTCGCGCCCGGCGGCACTGCCGCGCTGGTGCGCATGCGCGAGCAGTTGCTCGACGTGCTCGGCCACCGCGACGATCTCGCCGCGGTCGATGAGGATTTCGTGCACCTGTTCTCGTCCTGGTTCAACCGCGGCTTCCTGGTGCTGCGCAGCATCGACTGGTCGACGCCGGCGATCGTGCTCGACAAGATCATCCGCTACGAGGCGGTGCACGAAATCAGCGACTGGGACGACCTGCGCCGCCGCATCGATCCGGCTGACCGGCGCTGCTACGCCTTCTTCCATCCGGCGCTGGTGGACGACCCGCTGATCTTCGTCGAGGTGGCGCTCACCCGCGACATCCCGGCGGCTATTGCGCCGATCCTCGGACCCGGCCGCGAGGTGGTGGATACCGACAAGACGCGCACGGCTGTGTTTTATTCGATCTCCAATTGCCAGCGCGGGCTTGCCGGCGTGTCGTTCGGCAACTTCCTGATCAAGCAGGTGGTCGAGGAGATGAGCCGCGAGATGCCCAAGCTGTCGACCTATGTGACGCTATCGCCGGTGCCCAACTTCGCCGCCTGGCTCACGCGCGAGCGCAGCGACGAAAAATCCGTGGCGCTGAGCGAGTCCGACAAGGCTACGCTCGCCGCGCTCGATACCGCCGGCTGGTGGCGCGACGAGGCGACGGCGGCGCGGCTGCAGGACCCGCTGATGCGCGCGGCGGCATGGTATTTTCTGCGTGCGCGGACGGCACGCGGACTGCCGGTCGACGCGGTGGCGCGGTTTCACCTCGGCAACGGCGCGCGGCTTGAGCGCATCGATTGGCTGGCCGACACGTCGGACAAGGCGATGGCGCAAGCTTACGGGCTGATGGTGAACTACCAGTACGACCTCGACGACATCGAGCAGAATCACGAGGCCTATGCTGAAAGCCACACCGTCGTCGCCTCCGCCGCCGTGCAGCGCCTGTTGCGCGCGTCGCTCGAACTGGTGCCGGTTGCGCGTTAACTCTTCCCATACACCGGCACGACGGCGCCGCGGGTGACGCGGTTGTCGGGCGAAGCCAGAAACAGAATTGTCGCCGCCACCTCCTCGACCTTCGGCCAGGCGTCGAAATCGGCCTTCGGCATTGTCTTGCGGTTGGCCGGCGTGTCCATGATCGAGGGCGCCACCGCATTGACCAGGATGCCGGCCTTGGCCACTTCCTCGGCGAGCGCGACGGTGAGCGCGGCGACACCGGTCTTGGCAATCGTATAGGCCGTCATGCCGGCGCCCGAGCGCCATTCCAGCGCCGGCCGCGCCGCCACATTGACGATGCGGCCGCCGCCGCCCATGGCTCTGACTGCCGCGCGGCAGCACAGGAAACATGAGACCAGATTGCCGTCGAGCTGCGCCATCAGCGCGGCGCGGCCGGTCTCCGCCACCGTGCCCGGCGCAAAGCCGCCGGCGATGTGGATTGAGGCCCACAATACAAGCCCGTCATAAACTTTCGCCACCATGGCCTCGTCGGCCAAATCCGCAACCGCAATCAGCTTCACGTTCGGATCGCCGCCATGCGCAAAGCGCTGCGCTTCCGCCTCGTGCTGATAGGGGACGGTGCAGCTCGCTCCCGCCTTGAGCAGCATGCCGACCGTCGCGCTGCCGAGCGCGCCGGTGCCGCCGGTGACCACCACATGTTTGCCGGAGAAATCCATCATCCCCTTCCGCGCTTGACCCGCGTCGGCAGCACCTGGAATTCAATCCAGTTCGCCACCTCGCCGACCCGCAATTTCTTGTCGAGCACGTTCTTGCTGACGCCGTGCCGCCAGTACAGACGCTTGCATTCGGGGTCGCGGTCGAGCGTATCGAGTTCGTGCGCGAAGGTCTTGATGTCTTCGGCGCCCTTGAAGAAGCCTTCCTCGATCAGCCGCGTGCCAATGCGGCGCACGATCGCCGCGATCTCGCGCAACGGATATTCCGGATGATACTGCACCGCCCACGCGACCGACCCGTTGGTGCGAATTTCCACGCTCTGCACATCCGACACCGCGTTGGTGGCGAGCACGGTCGAGCCTGCCGGCAATGCCTCGACCTCATCGAGATGCACGGTCGGCGCGTTGAACACGTCGAGCTTGCCCACATACATCGGATGCTTGCGGCCGGCTTCGGTGAGGCGAATGCCGCGGCCGAAGCCGATCTCGCGGCCTTTCGGATTCTTGCGCACGCTGCCGCCGGCCGCCGCGGTGATCACCTGCAAGCCCCAACATGAACCGAACATCGGAGTCCCGGTCGAAAGCGCGCAACGCACCAAGTCGATCTGCCGCATGACTTCGGGACCGCCATTGTAGACGTGCAGCGAGGAGCCGGTGATTGCGATGCCGTCATAACCTTCGAGCGATTCGCCGGTCGGCAGCACGGCGCTCGGATCGCCGGGATGGGCGGTGTCGACGATCGCGCCCGGCAACAGCTCGCGCAGCAAATTCGAGTAGCCCTGGTGCGCCGGCGTTCCGCCCACCGCGACGTGCTCGGCCAGCGTCTGCGGCGAGTTGCCTTCGATGACGAGCAGGCGGGGAGAGGGCATGGGGGCTGGGTGGACGGGTCTGCTTTTGGCGTTAAACCGGCGGGTCGGACAGACTTGATATGGCCAAGCCGAGGCAAATTTGCAATCGGTGCCGAATTGTGTGGCCTGCTGCTGCTTTGGCGCGTTTACGTTCTTGAGGTCGCCGCGCAAGCCGCCCATTCTGCGCAAAAGCCTGCGAATCAGCGGGCAATTCGCGGGCCCAAATCCGGAAGGCTATGGCCGACTACGATCTCGCTATCATCGGCGGCGGCATCAACGGCACGGGCCTCGCCCGGGATGCCGCCGGCCGTCGCTTGCGCGTGCTGCTGGTGGAGCAGAACGACCTCGCCTCCGGCACCTCCTCGGCCTCCAGCAAGATGATCCACGGCGGCCTGCGCTATCTCGAGCACGGCGCCTTCCGGCTGGTGCGTGAGGCGCTGCACGAGCGCGAAGTGCTGCTGCGCATGGCGCCGCACTTGATCCGGCCGCTGCGCTTCCTGCTGCCGCCCAAGCGCGGCTTGCGCTGGGCGCCGTGGCTGCGGCTCGGCCTGTTCATTTATGACCACTTGGGTGGACGCCACCTGTTGCCCGCCACGCGCACCGTCGATCTCACGCATCATCCATTTGGCCCGCCGCTCAAGCGGTCGTTCCACTACGGGTTCGAATTCTCCGATTGCATGGTCGACGACAGCCGGCTGGTTGTGCTCAACGCGCTCGACGCCGCCGAGCGCGGCGCCGTCATCCGCACGCGCACCCGCTGCATCAGGGCCGAGCGGCGCGACGAATGGCACCTGGTACTCGCGACGCGCGGCCGCCGCGAAACGGTGACCGCGCGCGTGCTGGTCAATGCCGCCGGCCCCTGGGCGGGCGAGGTGGCGGACACCGTCGTGCGGCGCCCGTTGCCGGCGCCGGTGCGGCTGCTCAAGGGCAGCCATATCGTCATACGTCGGCCATTCGTAAACGAATGCGGCTATCTGTTGCAGGCCGACGACAGGCGCGTGGTGTTCGCGCTGCCGTTCGCACAAGACTTCACCTTGATCGGCACCACAGACGAGAATTATGTCGGCGACGTCAATTCGCCGGCGCCCACGCCCGAGGAAGTCATCTATCTATGTAAAGTGGTGAACGAATATTTCCGCGACCAGGTGACGCCCGATGAGCTGGTCTGGTCGTTTGCCGGCGTGCGTTCGCTTTATGACGACGGCGCCGACAAGCCGGAAGACGTCACGCGCGACTACGTGCTGGCGCTCGACGAAGCCTATCGCGAGGCGCCGCTGCTTACGATCTATGGCGGCAAGATCACCACCCACCGCCGGTTGGCGGAGGCGGTCATGGAGAAGATCGGTAAATTCTTCGGCGCGCTGCCGCCATGGACCGCCGGCTCGAGCCTGCCGGGCGGGGATTTTCCGCCCGACGGCTTCTACGAATTGGTGGCGGAGGCGATCGGCCGCTGGCCGTTCCTCACCGAGCCGCATGCGCGGCGCCTGGTGCGCGCCTATGGGAGGCGCCTCGAACGCATCCTCGAGGGCGCAAAAAGCATGGACGATCTAGGCGACCGCTTTGCCGGCGATCTCACCGGCGCCGAGGTGCGCTACCTGGTCGAGAACGAATGGGCGCAGAACGCCGACGACGTATTGTGGCGTCGCAGCAAGCTCGGCCTCATCGCAACGCCCGGACAAATTGAGGCGCTTACCCGCTACATGGCACTGCTGCAACCGGCCGCGCAGGGCGCGCCTTGAGCGCGGTATGGTTGACAAAGTCTTACCGGAATCGGCGGCATTTTAGACGGCGGCTTTAACGGGGCGGCCATATTTTTGTGGTTCAGTGCCACCATCTCGTGCCAGTTACGCTAGTCGCGGAACGCCGATGTCGACCGACCCGAAACAACTCGCCGAACGCTTGGCCGTCGCCAAGGTCCTGATAGTGGACGACGAGCAGTATATGCGCAAAGTCGTGCGCACCATGTTGATGAGCATCGGCGTGCGCAACATCCTTGAGGCGCCGGACGGCCCGGCCGGTCTCGATCTGATCCGCAGCCATGTGCCGGACGTCGTCATCCTCGACTGGGAAATGCCCGGACTCGACGGCCCCGGCTTCGTGCGCATGGTGCGCTCGCCCGCGACATTTTCCTATCCGAACGTGCCGATCATCATGCTCACCGGCCATGGTGAGCGCTCGCGCGTGGTCGAGGCGGTGAAGATCGGCGTCAACGAATTCCTGCTCAAGCCGGTGTCGGTGAAGGCGTTGCAGGACCGTGTGACGACCGTGCTGACCAGACCGCGCCAGATCATGCAGAACGGCGACTATTACGGACCGGCGCCGCGCAAACTCGCCGCCGCCGTGCATGCCGACAACGACCAGGCAATCGCCAATCTCGGCCTGTTGAACTAACCTATCGAGGCTCGCGCTGCCGCGGGCGCCGGGGACCCCCCAGTGCCGACCGCCGTCATCGCCATCGACCAGGGCACGACCTCGACGCGCGCGTTTGCGTTCGATGCCGCATTGCAGCCGCTTGCTTCGACGCAGCGGGAACTTCGCCAGTTTTATCCGGCTCCGGGATGGGTCGAGCACGATCCCGAGGAAATCTGGGCGGCGACCGTCGCAACCGTGCGCGAAACGATCGCGAGTGCCGGGCTTGCCGCCAAGGACATTGCCGGCATCGGCATCACCAACCAGCGCGAGACCACGCTGATCTGGGACCGCGTCACGGGCGCGCCCATTCACAAGGCCATCGTTTGGCAAGATCGCCGCACCGCCGATTTTTGCGACGCGTTGCGCCGCTCCGGCCACGAGCCGGAGATCGCGGCCAAGACCGGGCTGCTGCTCGATCCGTATTTTTCCGCCAGCAAGATCGCCTGGCTGCTCGACCAGGTGACCGGCGCGCGCGCCTTGGCCGCGACCGGCCGGCTCGCCTTCGGCACGGTCGATAGTTTCCTGCTGTGGCGGCTTACCGGCGGCAAAGTCCACGCCACCGACGCGACCAATGCCGCGCGCACGCTGTTGTTCGATATCGGCCGCGGCGAATGGGATGCGGATTTGTGCCGGATGTTCGGCGTGCCGCCCTCGCTGCTGCCTGACGTGCGCGACTGCGCCTGCGAGTTCGGCACCACTTTGCCCGAATTGTTTGGCGCGCCGATCCGTGTGCTCGGCATGGCCGGCGACCAGCAGGCGGCGACCATCGGGCAGGGCTGCTTCAAGCCGGGCATGATGAAATCGACCTATGGCACCGGCTGCTTCGCCTTGCTCAATACCGGGCCGCAGCGCGTCATCTCGCGCAACCGGCTGCTCACTACAATCGCCTATCAGCTCGACGGCAAGCGCACCTATGCGCTGGAAGGCGCAATCTTTGTCGCCGGCGCCGCGGTGCAATGGTTGCGCGACGGTCTCAACATTATCTCCAAGGCCTCCGAGGCCGACAGTCTGGCCGCGCGCGCCGCTCCGGCGAGCCAGGTCTATCTGGTGCCCGCCTTTGTCGGGCTGGGCGCGCCCTATTGGGACGCCCAGGCGCGTGCCGCGCTGTTCGGGCTCACGCGCGATTCGGGGCCGGCGGAATTCGCGCGCGCGGCGCTGGAAGCGGTCGGCTACCAGACCCGCGGCCTGCTCGAGGCCATGCATGCCGACTGGCCGCTGGCGACTAGCGCCGCCACCGTTCTGCGCGTCGATGGTGGCATGACGGCGAGCGACGCCACCATGCAATTCCTTGCCGATATGTTGGCGAGCCCGGTCGACCGACCCATGGTGATGGAAACCACCGCCCTGGGTGCAGCCTATCTTGCCGGGCGGTCGGCCGGCCTGTGCCCCGATCTCGACGGTTTTGCCGCGCAATGGCGGCTCAACCGGCGGTTCCGGCCATGCATGGATGCTGCGACGCGCGAGTATAAATATTCCGGCTGGAAGGACGCGGTACGCCGCACGTTAACGGCTCGGTGAGACTTCGCGGCGAATATCGCCGGGCGAAGGTCTGCGCCATGTCGATCAACCCGAGACAAGCCGAAGCCATGCTCCAGCAGCTGCGCGTGCTGGTGGTCGACGACAATCAGTTCATGCGCACGGTCGTGCGCAGCCTGCTCGGCAATATCGGCGTCAAGCGGATCATCGAAGCCGCCGACGGCATCGTCGCGCTGGAAAGAATCCGCGAAAATGTCCCCGACATCGTCATCCTCGACTGGGAAATGCCGCTGCTGAACGGCCCCGAACTGGTGCGCATCGTACGCTCGCCGGGGATATTCCCGACGCCGGATCTTCCCATCATCATGCTCAGCGCCCATGTCGAGCACTGGCGCATTATGGAATCGGTGCGGCTCGGCGTGAATGAGTTTCTCTGCAAACCGGTTTCGGCCCAGGCGCTGTTCGATCGTATGATCTCGATCCTGCTGGCGCCGCGCGCCAGCGTGCGGCTTGGCAGCTATTACGGCCCGGTGCCGCGTATTGCGGCGCTCGATCCGGAGGTCGACGGCTCCGAATCGGCGCCGCCGGCGGCCTGACCGCGCAAGCTCGCGGCTAGTCCCGGCGGCTCTGCCGCCGCGGTGGGCGGAAAAGATAGATTAAGAACCAGACCGGCACGATCACCACGGCGCCGAGCAGCATGTGCGGCCAGACCCAGGCGAAGCCGCGCTTGGCGTAGTCCTCGATGCGTTCGACGGTAAAGCCGGTCTTGTGCATCAACTGGTCGGCGGTAACGCCGAAATGCGCCATGATCGCTCCCAGCACCAGAGAGGCGATGACAACCTTGACCAGCGTCCGGAGGATGGGGTGCAGCATCCGCGCCCTGTCGCGCCGGCGGTCGGCCGGCGGGTGATTCGTTTCAGGCGTAATGATAGTCAAATGGCCGCGTGGCGGCACGGGTAACAGCGCATGATCCCAAAAAGTGGGCACCGGTTTTTGGATAAGATCATGCGCACAGCCAAATAAGCCCTTATTCCGACTTTTGCCCGCCAGCCGGGGCGGTCGACTGCTCGGCAGCCGGCAAAGTGGGCGCGGTTGAGGCTGCCGGGGCGCCGGTCAGCCGGTCGATCACCGAGCGGGCGGCGTCACGCGCGCGCCGGTCGCGTACCGCATTGAGCAGCGGGGCGGCGGCGCCGGAGCGGCGAATCAGCGCCTCGGGATCGGGCAGCATAATGGGATCGTCCCACGAGCCCTGCACGATGAACGGCAGTTCGAAGACGGCTGCCGCCGGTTTGTTGTCGGCCACCAGCATGGCGGTGCCCTTGAGATCGAGATCGCGTGCCGGGATCGAGGCGGAACCGGTCAGCGCCAGCTTGACCGCCGAACCCTCGATGTTCACGTCGGCGACCGAGACCGTGCCTTGGTCGATCTTCAGCGACATGCTCAGCTTCTCGTAAGGCGTGCGCCCGCTGCGAAATTCGCCGCCGCCCGACAGCGGCCGCCGTTCCAGCCGGCGCAGCAGTTGCTCGACGTCGAGACCGGCGAGCGCGCCGTTTTTCCCCGTCAGACTGGCGGTGCCGGTCAAGGTGCGGGTGACCGCGAGCACGCTGTTGCCGCTGCCTTCGACCGAAAAGCCGAGATTGCCCTTGCCTTCGAGCCGATGCAGCCCGAACAACTGTCCGAGGCAGCTTTCCAGATCCACGTCGGTGAATTGCAGTTGCGATTTGACGTCCACACCGGCGTCGAAATTGGCCAGCGTCAGCGAGCCTTTGATGACGCCGCCATAGGCCTGCGCCTCGCCCACGGTCACCACCAGTTGGCCGCCGCGCAAATTGGCGCCGATGGCGGTGCGGCCAAGTTTGGCGTTCGACAGCACCACCTTCGCCGCCGAGAGGCGCAAGTCGAGATCGACCCCGGAAAGGCCGTCGAGCGTGATACGCGCGTTGTTCCATTCGCGCTGATTGGCGGTGAGCAGGCGGACGGTGGAGACATAGGGCGTGAGATCGAGCGTTTCGGCGGCGAGCGTGCCTTGCAGCGTCTTGCGCCCGTCGGTGGCGAAGGTGAGCACGCCCTCGGCGGTGTTGCCGTCGAGTTCGATATTGACGTTCGACAGACCGATGGTGCCGCCCATCACATTCGCTTGCGCCTTGATGGCGAAACGGCCGAACCCGCCGCCGGGCAGCGGCCGCTGTCCGGCCCAGGTCAAGGCGTCGCGCATCGATGCGGTGTCGGCGGCGAGCGTGCCCTCGATCTTGAGCGTCGGCTTGACGCTTATGGCGCCTTCGAACGCCGCCTTGATCGGTTTGCCGGCGATGCGCAGCTTCACGCCGGTACGATTGCCGGCGAGCGCGGCCGGAAAATCGCCGAGGGTCAAGGTCACGTCGAGCGGTTCGTTATGCCAGACGAAGCGTCCGGTTGCGCCGAAGCTTTTGGAGATCGACGGCCAGGCCAACGAGAAATCAACGCCGGTCAGCGTCTCGTCGAGTTTACGTTCCGCGCCGCGCACCACCACGGTGCCGTTCTCGATGCGCATCTCCGAGAATGCTACCGGCCGCTGCGTGTCCTTGCTCTGGCTGCGCGCCAGCGCCTCGATCAGGCCGGACCAGTTGGATTTGTCGTTCGGCTCGAGATCGACCGTTATGATCGGTTTCTCCAGCGCCACGTCGGCGATCTCGACGTGGCCGAACAACAATGGAAAAAACCGCAAGCGCGCGGTCAGCCGTTCGGCGGTGAGCGCCGGTTGTTTGGCGTCGCCGAGCACCACGTCGGCGAAGCTGACGCTGCCGGCGGGAAACAACGAGACGCTGGCGCTGCCGCGCAGGATCGGGTTCAAGCCGGTGACGGCGCGGATTTCGCTCAAGACCTGCCGGCGCACCGCGTCGGCGGAAATCAGATAGCCGGCCGCGACCAGCATGCCGCTGCCGACCGCGATGACGGCCAGCAAGACAAGAGCCAGGCGTTTGAAGCCGGTGGCGGCCGTCACGGGTGGATTTCCGGTTGTTTCGGCGTCGATTTCCGGCGGACTATAACATTGGTCGCGCCGTCACCAACGCTGCGCGGCCTCTGTGACCCTTTCATGGCCGGGCCCGGCGCATGCCGGTAGTTAAGCTTATTACTGTGGCGGCGCTGCATCAGCGATCTCGGCGATCAGCTTCTTAACGATGGCCTGGCCGAACGAATTAAAGTCCTTCGCCTCCAGCACGAAAGCGCCGGGGCCGCCGACCACATTGTCGCGGTAGTAGTCGGCGAGGCCGCCCCCGACCGTTGCAACTGAAAATTTTCGGCATCGACGCTGCGCGAGACATCGGCGGCCAATACCAGCAGCAGGTCGACCGGTTCGGCAGCGCCCGCTACCGGGACGCCAAGGCCGAGCAGCAGCAAAAACAACGCCAACGCCGGCCGCACCAGACGCGACATGACAACACTTATCCCCCAGCCGGCGAATGATAGCCGATTTCGCGCCGTTTGCGTATCGGGCGGAAACCCGCGCGGCTATTGCGCCAGGACGCGGGTGGCCGGGAACGCCACCTCAACAAGGGTGCCGTCGGAAACCTGACTGGTGATGCGAAACCGCGCGTGGTTGGCCTCGCTCAGCGCCTTGGTGATCGGCAACCCCAGGCCGGT
>JBOHII010000045.1:0-13130 GCA_050725955.1 Pseudolabrys sp.
GCCCTATACCAATCCGCTCGGCGTGCAGCTTGGACCGTGCACCTATTGCGGCTTCTGCGAAAAGTTCGGCTGCGGCAATTATTCAAAATCGAGCCCGCAGACCACGATCCTGCCTGTGCTGATGCGCAAGAAAAACTTCGAACTGCGCACCGAATGCAACGCGCTCAAGGTGCTCAAGGACAGCGCCGGCAAACGCGCGACCGGCGTCGTCTATATCGACGCGCAGGGCGAGCAATGGGAGCAGCCGGCCGAAATGGTGTTCCTGTGCGCTTTCGCGCATCATAATCCACATCTTATGCTGCTCTCGGGTATCGGCACGCCCTACGATCCCAAGACTGGGCAGGGCGTCGTCGGCAAGAATTACGCCTATCAGATCGTCAGCGGCGTTGACGTGTTCTTCGACGACAAGGTGTTCAATCCGTTTGTCGGCGCCGGCGCGCTTGGCGTCGGGGTCGACGATTACAATGGCGATAATTTCGACCACACGGGGCTCGGCTTTATCGGCGGCGGTTATCTCGCCTGCTGGCAGACAAACGGCCGGCCGATCGAACATCATCCGACGCCGGATGGCACGCCGAAATGGGGCGCCAAGTGGAAGGCGGCGATGGCCAAGAATTATCTGACCACAACCACCATCTCGACGCATGGCGCGGTGATGAGCCACCGCAACAATTATCTCGATCTCGATCCTACTTATCGCAACATTTATGGTCAGCCGATGTTGCGCATGACATTCGACTACACGGACAACGAGCACAAGATGTCGGATTATCTGACCGATCGCGCCACCGATATCGCCAAGGCCATGAATGCGCGCGAAATCCATGCCAAGAAGCGCACGGGGCACTATGACATCGTGCCGTATCAGACGACGCATAATACCGGCGGTGCCATCATGGGCGCGGATCCGAAAACCAGCGCCGTCAACAAATATCTGCAAAGTTGGGATTTGCACAATCTGTTCGTGATGGGCGCCTCCGCCTTCCCGCAGAACGCCGGCTACAACCCGACCGGCACCGTCGGCGCGCTGACCTATCATGCAGCCGAGGCGATCAGGACGCAGTACCTGAAAAATCCGGGTCCTCTGGTGCAGACGTGAGGGAGAAAGCGATGCGCAAATTCGGTTTCGCATTGCTGGCGTCGCTTGCGGTGGCAGGCGGCGTCGCGGTGGTCAGCGCGCGTGCCAAGGATACGTCCTTCGCCACGATCGAGCGCGGGCGTCACCTGGCAGACGCAGCCGATTGTGCCGCCTGCCATACCGCAAAGGACGGCAAGCCGTTTGCCGGCGGCGAGCCGGTGCCGACGCCGTTCGGTTCGATTCAGGCGCCCAACATCACGCCTGACCGCGAGACCGGAATCGGCGCCTGGACCGACGCGGAATTCTATCGTGCGCTGCATGACGGGGTCGGCCCGCATGGCGAGCGTTTCTACCCGGCCTTCCCCTACCCCTACTACACCAAAATGACGCGCGATGATGTGCTGGCGATCCGCGCCTATCTCAACACGATCCCGCCCGTGAAGTACGAAGCGCATGGCAACCATATCGCTTGGCCGCTGCGCTATCGGGTATTCATGCGTGGCTGGAATCTGGCGTTCTTCGATCGCGGTACGTTTCAGCCTGACCCCAATAAAAGCGCGGAATGGAATCGCGGCGCCTATCTGGTCGAAGGCGCCGGCCACTGCGGCGCCTGCCACACGCCGAAGAACGTGCTTGGCGGCGACAAGACAAGCGAGAACTTGCGCGGCGCCACACTGGACAACTGGTTTGCGCCGGACATCACCAATGACGCGCGCGAAGGTCTCGGCGCCTGGAGCGCCGCCGACATTGCCGAATATCTAGCTACCGGCCGCAACAAGTACAACGCCGCGGCCGGCGAAATGGCCGAGGTGGTAAAAGATTCCACGTCCAAGGTGCCGGCGGCCGACCTGCACGCCATCGCCGTTTATCTCAAGAGCCTCGAGGGCGCGCCGTCATCGGCGCCGCCGACTCCGCTCAAGCAGGACGACAAGATGATGGTGGCGGGCCGAGCAATCTATGCCGACAGTTGCGCCGCGTGCCACGAGGCCGACGGCAAGGGCGTGTCGCAAATATTCCCGCCACTCGAGCGTAACGCGAGTGTGCAGGCGCACGACCCGACCACACTCATCCGTGTCATCCTGCAGGGTGCGAACACTCCGGCCACCGACAAGCGGCCGACGCCGTTTGCCATGCCCGCTTACAACTGGAAACTCAAGGACGACGAGATCGCGGCCGTGATCACCTATATCCGCAATTCCTGGGGCAATGCCGCGCCCGCGGTGACCGCAAAACAGGTCAGCGATTTGCGCGCGCATTTACTGCCGCCGACTCAATAGCAAAGGCCGCGAACGCTACGCCGCCAAATCGGGGATGCGATACCGTCTAACTGCGAAGGTGCGCGCAACGCGAGATCGGAGTTTCTGACGTGCCTCAGACGTTTCGGCCGTCGGCCAACACCATTGCCCGCGTCGTGCTCCTGACCATTCTCGTCGGCCCATTCCTGATGATCGGTTTGGCTTATGCAGTCATGCGATCTTCCTACACCACCGGCCAGAACGTGACGCTGCGCCAGCCGATCCCCTTCAGCCACAAGCATCACGTCGGCGATGACGGCATCGACTGCCGCTACTGCCACACCTCGGTGGAAAAATCGGCGTTTGCCGGCCTGCCGCCGACGACGACCTGCATGACCTGCCATTCGCAGCTCTTCACCAATGCACAAATGCTGGCGCCGGTGCGCGCAAGCCTCGCACAGCACGAGCCAATCCACTGGCAGCGCGTTCACCGTTTGCCCGATTACGTTTATTTCGATCACTCGATCCACATCGCCAAAGGTATCGGCTGCACCACCTGCCACGACCAGGTCGAAGCCATGCCGCTGATTCGGCAAAAGGCGCCGCTCACCATGGGCTGGTGCATCGACTGCCATCGCGATCCCAAGCCGTATCTGCGGCCGAAATCGCAGATCTTCAGCACCACCTGGACGCCGCCGAAGGACCAGCTGGCGGAGGCTGAAAAACTGCTCGTCCAATATCACGTCGACACCGAACACCTGACGGATTGCTCGCGATGCCACCGTTGAAGCCACACCGGCAATCCCGGCCTTCGCTTGCGGACATCGATCGCCGCGCGGCGCTGAAGCTTTTGGCGGGTGGAGCCGCGCTCAGTCTTGCATCGTGCGGCAAACCGCGCGAGGAGATCGTGCCCTACGTCGAGCAACCCGAGCGCGTGGTGCCGGGAATTCCGCTGCGCTTTGCCACCACGCTCGATCTTTCCGGCTACGGCCGCGGCGCCATCGTCACCTCGGTCGAGGGGCGGCCGATCAAGATCGAAGGCAATCCAAGACATCCGGCGAGCCTCGGCTCCACCGATATTTTTGCCGAAGCCGACGTGATGTCGCTCTACGACCCGGACCGTTCGAAGGCCGCGCGCGGGCCGACACAGGTCGAATCCTGGGACGCATTCCAAAGCGCGTTGCGTGCGCAAATGGAAAAGGAACGGGCGCGTGGCGGAGCCGGCTTGCGCATTCTCAGCGGCCGCGTTACCTCGCCGACACTGGCGCGCCAACGCACCGCGCTGCTCAAACAGTTTCCGCAAGCGCGCTGGTACCGCTACGAGCCGATAACCGACGATTCCGAAATGGCCGGAGCGCAACTCGCGTACGGACGCCCGCTGACGGCGCTGCCACGGGTCGCGGAGGCTTCCGTCGTGCTGTCACTCGACGCCGATTGGCTGGGCGCGGGCCCATCGCAGATCGCCAATGCGCGCGGCTTTGCCGAGGCGCGCAGGCAAACGTCGGCGCCGGACCGGTTTCAGCGTCTCTACGTGGTTGAGCCGGCCTGGACGGCAACCGGCGCCAATGCCGATCACCGTTTGCCGCTGCGGCCGGAACTGATCCGCAACGTTGCCATCGCGGTCGCCGCGCGTTTTAAGAGTGAGACGCCGAGCGTTGCGTTACCGGCGGCGGCCGAGAAATTCGTCCGCATCGCCGCCGACGATCTCAAATCGAGGCAAGGCGCCTTGGTGCTGGTTGGGCCCGCGCAGCCGCCAGAGATTCATGCGCTATGCCACTGGATCAACCATGCGCTTGGTGCGCCGGTCGACCTGATCGAGCCAATCGATCCGGGCCTTGCCCATGGCGATTCACTGCGCGCACTTGCGGCCGATATCGCGGCCGGCCATGCCGAGACCTTGCTTATGCTCGGCTGCAACCCGGCCTACGATACGCCGGGTGAACTGGCGCTCGCCAAGGCGATCGCCCGCGTGCCGTTCAGCGTTCATCTTGGCCTGCACCGGGACGAAACCGCGGCGCTCTGTCGCTGGCATCTGCCGTTGTCGCATGCGCTGGAAACCTGGTCCGACCGGCGCGCGATCGACGGCACGGCGAGCATCGTGCAACCGCTCATCCATCCGCTTTACGATACGCGCGGCATTCACGACGTCGTCGCCATGATCGGCGGCGCGCTCACACCGTCGTCCTACGATCTTGTGCGCGAAACCTGGCAGCCGCAGGCACCTTCTGATTTCGAGAGCTGGTGGCGGCAGGTGCTGCACGACGGGGTCGTGCCGAAGTCGCGCGCGCAACCGGTGTCAGCGACGCCAAAGGAAGTCGGCCTCGCGCCCGCATCCGTCGTGCAGGATGCCACGCTGCTGCTTTCGCCGGACGCCTCGCTGTGGGACGGCCGCTTCGCCAACAATGCCTGGCTGCAGGAATGCCCCAAGCCGCTCACCAAGCATGTCTGTGGCAATACGCTGTCGATTTCGGCGGCGGACGCCAAGCGCCTGAATTGCGTCACCGGCGACATCGTCGCCTTGGTGTCCGACGGGCATACGATCGAAGCGCCGGTGTACGTCAGCGACGGCCAGGCCGACGGCGTCTACGCGACGACACTTGGCTATGGCCGCACGCGTGCCGGCGCCATCGGTAACGATGTCGGGTTCGACCTTTATCCGCTACGCCGGCTCGCTGCACCGTGGCTGGTCGAAAACGTCACTCTGAGAAAGACCGGCAAGACGCAAACGATCCCCGAGACGCAAAGCCATTTCCAGATCGAAGCGGGCGCCGACGACATTCTGCCGAGCGTGTCGCTTGTTGAGCTCGCGCGTGGCCTCAACCGCAAGCCGTTCTTGCCGGAGCCGAAGCCAACGCTTTACCCACCCTTCGATTATGACACCTATGCCTGGGCGATGGTGATCGACACCGCGGTCTGCATCGGCTGCAACGCCTGCGTCGTCGCCTGCCAGGCCGAAAACAATGTACCCGTCGTCGGACCCGAGGAGATTGCGGTCGGCCGCGACATGCATTGGCTGCGCGTGGATGTCTACGACCTGCCGGAAGCGGGCAATCGCGGCTTCCAGCCGGTCCCCTGCATGCAGTGCGAGCACGCGCCGTGCGAGCCGGTGTGTCCGGTCGCCGCGTCCGTGCACGACGGCGAGGGCCTCAACGTGCAGGTCTATAACCGCTGCGTCGGCACTCGCTTCTGCCAGTCGAATTGCCCGTACAAGGTGCGGCGTTTTAATTGGTTCGGTTACGCCGACGGCGAAGAATACAAGAACCTCGGCGCCAAGTCGGTGACCGCCCAGCACAATCCGAACGTCAGCGTGCGCGGCCGCGGCGTCATGGAAAAGTGCACCTATTGCGTCCAGCGCATCAGCGCCGCGCGGCGCAATGCCGAGAAAGAAGACCGCAGCATCACTGAGGGTGAAGTCGTCACGGCCTGCCAGGCCGCCTGCCCGACCCGCGCCATCAGCTTCGGCAACAAGAACGATCCGCAGGCGCATATCAATGCGCTGCGGGAGGAAAAGCAGCACTACGCGTTGCTCGGCCATCTCGGCACGCGGCCGCGTACAACGTATCTGGCGCGTTTGCGTAATCCCAATCCGGCCTTCGGGGAGACGCAGGCATGAGCGTGGTGGCGCATACGCCGCTCGACCGCTGGACGCTGCCGGCGGGCCGCAGCTACGAGGCGGTGAACGAGCTGGTCTCCGCACCGCTGCTCGAACGCAAGGCATTTCGCTGGCGTATGTGGTGGATTGCTTTCGCAGTCAGCCTCGCTCTGACCGTGATGATGCTGATCTCGGCCGGCTGGTTGCTCATCAAGGGCGTCGGCGTCTGGGGCAACAACACCACCGTGGTATGGGGCTTCGCCATCGCCAACTACGTCTGGTGGATCGGTATCGGTAACGCCGGCACGCTGATCTCCTCGATGCTGCTGCTGATGCGGCAGCGCTGGCGCGCCTCGATCAACCGCTTCGCCGAAGCGATGACGTTGTTCGCCGCCGCGATCGCCGGCCTGTTCCCGATCATGCATCTCGGCCGGCCGATGTATTTCTACTGGCTCACGCCCTATCCGAACACGATGCATGTCTGGCCGCAGTGGCGCTCGGCGCTCATTTGGGATTTCTGGGCAATTCTGAGCTACCTCCTGTTCTCCATCATTTTTTGGTATGTCGGGCTGATCCCCGATCTCGCCACGCTTCGCGACCGCGCCACCAGCAAATGGCCGCGCGTCATTTACGGCGCGTTTTCGCTCGGCTGGCGCGGCTCGGCGCGGCACTGGCACCACTACGAGCTCCTGCACATGGCGATGGCGGCGCTCGCCGTGCCGCTGGTGGTGTCGCTGCACAGCGTCGTCGGCCTCGACTTCGCCGCCAGCCTCATGCCCGGCTGGGAGGAGACGATCTTCCCGCCCTATTTCGTCGTCGGCGCCATGTATTCCGGCTTCGCCATGGTGGTCGTGCTCGCGGCGATGGTGCGTTGGGGCTTCAGCCTGCAGCCGATCATCACCGTCAACCATTTCGACGTGATGGCGAAGGTGATGCTCGCCGCCTCCATCATCATGGGCCTCTCCTACGCGACCGAATGGTTTGCCGCCTGGTACAGCGGCGAGACGCAGGATCGCTCGCTGCTCGTCTTCATGTTCACCGGCGCCTACGCGCCGATGTTTTGGGCGCTGATTGCCTGCAACTGCGTCATCCCGCAGGCGTTCTGGTTCCGTGCCGTCCGCCGCCACATCGGCGCGGTGTTCACCGTCGCCGTCATCATCAACATCGGAATGTGGCTCGAACGCATTCTCATCGTCTGGAACACGCTGTCGCACGGCTTCCTGCCGAGCGAGCGGCGCACCTTTTTCCCGACGGTCTGGGACTGGACGTTACTCGCCGGTTCGCTCGGCTTCTTCATGTTCATGTTCCTGATTTTCTGCCGCGCCGTGCCGACGGTGTCGATGCACGAGACCCGCCACCTGGTGCACGAGGAGAACGAGGCATGAGCACCGTGCTGATCGCCGAATTCAACGAGGCCGATGCGCTGATGGCCGCCGCGCGCGAAAGCCGCACGGCCGGCGACCGCGTGCTTGACGCCTTCTCGCCGTTTCCTATCGAGGGAATGGCCGAGTTTCTCGGCGTCACCTCGACGCGGCTGCGCCTTGTCATGGCGATCGGCGGCCTGGGCGTCGCCGGCCTCATGTACGGCACCGAATGGTTCAGCGCCGTGATCGATTATCCGATCAACAGCGGCGGCCGCCCGCTCAACTCCTGGCCGGTTTTCGTGCTGCCGCCCTTCGCGGTCGGCATCCTTGCCGCGGCCATTGCCGGTTTCATCGCGCTGATGTGGGAGACCGGCCTGCCAAGGCTCAATTATCCGCTGTTCGAGATCGAGGATTTCGGGCAGGCAAACCAGACGCGCTTCCTGTTGGCGCTGGCGCCGCCGAGCGACGGCGCGCTTTCGATCGCCCGCGAACGGCTGGCCCGGTCCGGCGCCATAGCCATCCGCGAGGTGCCGGCATGACACGGCTCCTCGTCATTCCGGCACTGGCCATGCTGCTCGCCGGCTGCGACCTGAGCATGACGCAGCAGAACAAGTACGACACCTATACGCCGGCCTCGCTGTGGAATGACGGCACCTCGGCGCGGCCGTTGCCCGCGCATGTCGTCGCGCAAGGCGATCTCGCCCGCGATGCGGCCGCAAAGACTCCGCCGCCGGTCACGCCGGCTTTGCTCGCACGCGGCAAGCAGCGCTTCGATATTTACTGCGCGCCCTGCCACGGGCTTTCCGGCGACGGCGACGGCATTATCGTGCACCGCGGTTTTCCGGCGCCGCCATCCTATCATGAGGCGCGGCTGCTCGCCGCGCCTGCCTCGCATTTCTTCGACGTGATTACACACGGCTACGGCGCCATGTACCCCTATGCCGACCGCGTCGATCCGCACGATCGCTGGGCGATCGTCGCCTATATCCGCGCGTTGCAACTGCAACGCCACGCGAATGTCGCGCTTGCGCCGGAAGCGGAGCAAAAACTGCCATGACGCGCACCCGCATTTGTTTGATCGTTGCGGCGGCGGCGGCGGCTGCGTTGGCGGTTATTGCATTCTTCGCGCCGCGCGACGCCGCCGGCGGCTGGTTGTTGGCGCTTAATTATGTCGGCGCCTTCCCGATCGGCAGCCTGGCGCTGCTGATGATCCATCGGCTGACGGGTGGACGCTGGGGCGAAGGGTTGGAGCCTGTCCTGCTTCCGCTGTCACGGATAATTCCCCTGCTCTTGCTTTTGGTCATCCCGGTCTTGATCGCGTCGCCGGTCTTGTTTTCCTGGACACACAATCACGGCGACGAAATCACCCACAGTGTCCGGCTGATTTATCTCAACGTCCCGGCTTATATTATCCGCTCGCTGGTCGCGCTCGCCGGATTGAGCGTGATCGTTTTTATCCTGCCGGCCGCCGATGCTCCCTCGGCGCCACTCATCGCCGGTGTCGGCCTCGTCTTTTACGGAATCGCCGCCACATTCCTGGGGCTTGACTGGCTGTTGACAGTTGAAGCGCCGTTCTTCTCGACATCGTTCGGAGCGAGCGTCGCTTTCACCCAGTTACTTGCCGCGCTGGCTTTCGCCGCCGTTTTCGGACCGCGCATACGCGCGTTTCCCGATCTCGGAGCGTTGATGCTGGTCGTGACCTTGGGCATCACCTACACCGACTTCATGGTCGTTCTGGTGATGTGGTACGGCGACGTGCCGTCGAAGGTGTTCTGGTTCGTCGAACGCATCCGCGAACCCTGGCTGGCTTTCGCGGTTGCCGCCTTCATCGTCGCCTCGCTCATTCCGATCGCGCTGTTGATGTTTGCGCGCGTGCGCGCGAGCCGCGCCGCGCTGCGGTTCATTGGCGCCTGCAGCCTCACCGGCCTTGCGATCTATCAATGCTGGTTGCTGGCGCCCGCCTTCGGCGCCGCGGTCCTCGGCACCGCCGCGCTCGCCCTCGTTGCGATGGCGGCTCTCGGCGCCGCCGCGATTTCCGGCGGCTGGACGCAACGGTTCTCGTATCGCTGGAGAACGGCGCATGGTTGAGCCAGGTCTTCACGACGAGCTTCAATCGCCTCGTTTGCCCGGACGGCCGTTCATCCTGCTGGTCGCCGGCGTGGCGTTATTCTTAAGCGTTTCATTCGGTGGGTTGCGGGCGGTTTTCGTTTACAATGTTCCCGACCGCATCCCATTGCCCGCGCAGCAGCCTCCCGCGCCGCGCCTGCTTGCCGATCCGCCTGCCGAACTTTCGGCGGTCCTGTCGCAACAGCGCGCTCGGCTTGCCGGCTATCACTGGGTCGACCGCGGCAAGAAGATCGTCTCCATCCCGATCGACCGCGCCATGGCGATCGTCGCAAGCCGCGGCGCCGATGCCTTTGCGCCGATCCCGGGCGCACCGCCGCCGCCGGAGCCCAATATTCCGGGAATATTGGAAAATCTGCGCACGCAAGAAGCGCAGCCTGCACCGACTGCTGCCCACGCCCCGTCGCAATCCGTTCAGCCAGCGGGCAAACCATGACACGCATTGCCCTCAGCATGCTGATCGTGCTCGCGGCTTGCGCCTGCGCGCACGCGGGATTTACCAAGACGCAATTGGGCGTGGTTTATGCCGACCCCAAGCCGAACGCGCAGCTGCCGCTCGCGCAAGAATTTGTCGATGAAAACGGTAAGCCGCTGACGCTGGGTGAAGCGATTGGCAAATCGCCGGCGGTCGTCGTTTTTGCCGATTATACCTGCAAGACCTTGTGCGGCCCGATCCTTGCCTTCGCCGCCGGTGGGCTGGAGAAAACCGGCCTCGTCGCTGGGCGCGACTTCCATCTGATCGTGGTCGGCATCGACCCCAAGGATTCGCTCGCCGACGCGCGGGCGATAAAGGCGTCGCACGTCGGCAATGGGCCGATCGCCAAAAATACGCTGATGCTCACCGGCAAGGCCGGCACAATCCGAGCCGAGACCGCGGCCGCCGGCTACCACTATGTCTACGACAAAAGCATCGATCAGTTTGCACATCCGGCTGTGGCCTACGTGGTCACCGCCGAGGGACGCATTTCGCGCGTGCTGGCCGGCCTCGGGCTCGATGCATATGACTTGCGGCTGGCGCTGGTCGATGCCGGGAAAGGCCGTATCGGCACCTTCGCCGACCGCATCCGCCTGCTCTGCTATTGCTTCGATCCGGCGACCGGCATCTACAGCGCATCGATCTCGCGCATCATGCTCGCAGCCGGCACCCTTACCATTGCCGCGCTGGCCGGCGCCATTGCCTTCCTGAGCTTCAGCGTGAAACGGAGGGCGCCAACGTGACTCCGTTCACCCTCTTTTCCCGCATCTCCAGCCACGCCATCGCCATCGACGATTTCTTCTTCGCGCTCACGGCGCTGTCGATCGTCATCGCGGGGCTGGTCTTTCTTCTCATCGCCGTGTTCAGCGTGCGTTATCGCGCCGGCTCGCCCCATTCCGGCGGCAAACGCCCGGGCCTGGAACTGGAAATCACCTGGACGGCGGCGACCTTTTTTCTGTTCCTGTTCATTTTCTGGTGGGCGGCAGCAAGCGAATTGCAGGCGCTACACGCGCCGACCGACACACTGGATATCCATGTCGTCGCCAAGCAATGGATGTGGAAGGTCCAGCAACCCAACGGCATTCGCGAGATCAACGAAATTCACGCGCCGATCGACACGCCGGTGCGGCTGATCATGACCTCGCAGGATGTGATCCACAGCATGTTTTTGCCCGCCCTGCGCATCAAACAGGATGTGCTGCCGGACCGCTACACGTATCTCTGGTTCACCGCGAAGAAGCCCGGCATCTATCACCTGCTCTGCACGCAGTTCTGCGGCACGGAACATTCGCGCATGACTGGCCGGCTGGTGCTGATGACGCCGCAGGATTACGCGCACTGGACCTCGACACAGCAGCCCGCCGTCAGCCTCGCGAGCGAAGGCGAGCACCTGTTCCGCTCGCTCGGCTGTTCGGGATGCCACGGCGCCAACGCAAGCGTGCACGCGCCCGATCTTGCCGGCGTGTACGGCCACGCCGTGCATTTGAGCGACGGGCGCACGATCACGGCGGACGACGCGTATATCCGCGACTCCATCCTGCTGCCGAACAAGGACATCGTCATCGGTTACCAACCGATCATGCCGTCATTCAAAGGCACTGTCAGCGAAGACCAGATCACGCGGCTGATCGCCTACATCAAATCGTTGTCGCAACAGCACGTGTTGAACGTACACGGGGAAAGCAAATGACCGATATCACCCTTGACCGTCTTCCCCATGCCGAGCCTTCGCCGTCCTACCTGACCGAAGGACACACGCTCGCCTCCTGGCTGCTCACCACCGATCACAAGCGCATCGCCATTCTCTATGCGCTGGCAATCACGTTTTTCTTCTTCATCGGCGGGCTTGCTATCAGCGTCGTGCGGCTCGAGCTGCTTACCCCGCACGGCTATGTGCTTACCGACGAGGAGTACAACCGGCTGTTCACGCTGCACGGCATCGTCATGGTGTGGTTCTTCCTGGTGCCGTCGATTCCGACAACATTCGGCAATTTCCTGCTGCCGTTGATGATCGGCGCCAAGGACGTGGCGTTTCCGCGGCTCAATTTGATTTCTTGGTACATTTTCATGCTCGCCGGCCTCATGGCGCTGTACACGGTGATTATCGGCGGCGTCGATACCGGCTGGACGTTCTACACGCCATTATCGACGTTTTACGCGAACGGCAACGTGATCGCGGCGGCCGCGGCCGTATTCATTTCCGGGTTTTCCTCAATCGCCACCGGCATCAATTTCATCGCCACGACGCACATGCTGCGCGCGCCGGGCATGACCTGGACGCGACTGCCACTCTTTGTTTGGGGCATGTATGCGACCAGTCTGGTGATGGTGCTGGCGACGCCTGTGCTGGCGATGTCGTTGCTGCTGATCGTCGCCGAGCGTTGGCTGGGCATGCCGATCTTCAATCCGGCGAACGGCGGCGACCCGCTGCTGTTTCAACACATGTTCTGGTTCTATAGCCACCCCGCCGTCTACATCATGATCCTGCCGGCGATGGGGGTTGCCTCCGAAGTGCTCGCCTGCTTTGCCCGCCGCCGCGTGTTCGGCTACACGGCCATGATCTTCTCGCTGATGGCGATCGCCGTCATCGGATTTGTGGTCTGGGGCCATCACATGTTCGTTGCCGGGCAGTCGCCTTTCGCCAATCTGATTTTTTCGTTCCTGTCTTTCATCGTCGCGGTGCCTTCGGCGATCAAGATGTTCAACTGGACCGCCACGCTGTACAAGGGCTCGATCACGCTGAAGGCGCCGCTACTCTACACGATGAGCTTCATCGGCCTGTTCACCATCGGCGGACTGACCGGGTTGTTTCTCGCGTCGGTGCCGATCGACATCCACGTGCATGCAACTTACTTCGTCGTCGCGCATTTCCATTTCATCATGGTCGGCGGCACGGTCTCCGCTTTCTTCGCAGCGCTGCATTTCTGGTGGCCGAAGATCACCGGCCGCATGTATCCCGATGCCTGGGCGCGTTACGGCGCGATGACGACATTCCTCGGCTTCATTGTGACGTTCATGCCGCAATTCATCATGGGTTATGAAGGCATGCCGCGGCGCTACCACGTCTATCCGGCGCAGTTTCAGCCCTACCACGTCATCTCGACGGCCGGCGCGATGATCCTCGCGGTCGCATACCTCCTGCCCCTCTTCTACCTCACCTGGTCGCTCCGCTACGGAAAGGCGGCGGGATCCAATCCCTGGGGGGCGACCGGGCTGGAATGGAAAACATCATCGCCGCCGCCGAGGAATAACTTCGAACATA
>JBOHII010000046.1:0-9989 GCA_050725955.1 Pseudolabrys sp.
GCTGATGGATGCCGAGACCGCCGCCGGCGCCAAACACCGCGACCGTTTCGCCGCCTTTGATCCGCGCGCGGCGCAGCACCTTGTAGGGCGTCGCCAGCGCGTCGGTGATGACGCCCATTTCGGCCGGATGTTTCTTGTAGTCGAGCCCTTCCGGATATTTGATGAAGATGTGCGCCGGCAGCTTGATGTATTCGGCATAGCCGCCGTCGCATTCCAACCCGACATTGCCGCCGCTGTGCTCGCAGAGCGGCTCCAGATTGGCGAGGCAAAAGCGGCAATGGCCGCAGTTGAGATAGAAATAGGCGGTGACGCCGTCGCCCACCTTGAGCCCCGACACGCCGGCGCCCACCGCGACGATCTCGCCGGTGATCTCATGGCCGATGATGCGCGGAAACTCGATCTTCCGGCGGCCGGCCTTGGCGTGCTGGATGGTCAACCCCGATCCGCAGGTGACGACGCGTGCCACCGCCTCGCCCGGTCCGGCGACCGGATCGGGCACCGTGACCAATTCGAACGCCGTATTCGGCCCTCGCAATACCATCACTTTCATAGGAACGCCCCTGCCCTTCGCTTGCACCGCTTGTCATGTCATATCGATTGACAGACATTGGCAAGATAGCAGGAAGCGCGAGTGTAAAATGATCAACGCAGCCATGGTTGGCCTCGGCCGCTGGGGCCAGACCGTGCTCGGTTCAATCCAGGGCAAGAGCACGCGCCTGCGCATCGTGCACGGCGTGACCAAGGAGCCCGAACTCGCGCGCGAACTCGCCGCCAAGCATGGCTTCCGGCTCTCCACCGAGCTGACAGACGCCATCGCCGACCCTGAAGTGCAGGCGATCCTGCTGGCCACGCCGCATTCGCTGCATGTCGAACAGGTGCGCACGGTGGCCGCCGCCGGCAAGCCGGTGTGGTGCGAGAAGCCGCTGGCGCTCACCCGCGCGCAAGCCGAGCGCGCGGTCGCCGCGGTGCGCGCCGCCGGTCTGCCGCTCGGCTCCGGCAACAACAAGCGCTGCTTTGCCTCCATGCGCGAGCTCAAGCGCGTGGTCGACTCGGGCGAGATCGGCAAGGTGCTGCATGTCGAGGGGCACTTCTCCAACGAGCACTCGACACGCGTGTCCGGCGGCTGGCGCGACGATCCGAGGGAGTCGCCGGGCGCCGGCATGACCGGCGCGGGCCTGCACGTGCTCGACGCCTTCGTCAATCTCGCCGGGCCGATCGCCTACGTCGATGCGCGCAGCATTGCGAAAAAAGCCCGGCCCGATCCGCGCGACGTGGTGGCCGTGCTGGTGGAATTCGCAGGCGGCGCCACCGGCGTAATGGCGACCGTGCGCGCGGCGCCGATGTTCTGGCGCTGCCATGTGTTCGGCACCGACGGTTCGGCGGAGGCGCGCGGCGAGGACACGCTGATCGTCGCCAAGATCGGCGGCGCGGCGCAGGAGAAAACCTACGAGCACGTCGACTCGTTGCGCGTTCTGCTCGAAGCCTTCGCCGACGCCATCGAAGGCAAGGCGCCGTTTCCGGTGCGCCCTGAGCAAATGCTGGACGCCATCGGCGCTTTCGAGGCGGCGATCAAGTCGCTCGAGACGGGCAAGCCGGTAAAGCTTTAATCACGCCGCCAGCCGCCGCGCCACCTTCATGCGCGAGACGCTGTCGCCGGCAAGGTGATTCCAGATGAACGCATCGCGCGTGAGCTTGTCGGTATGCTGGTCCATGTGACAGCCCTTGGCGCCACGCACCTCCATGTAGAGTTCGGCCACCTCGTTCACCACGTCGCAGGAATAGTTCATCGCCAGCCCGGCGTTGTACGAATGAATTTTCATGTCGTGTTCCCACGCCACCCGCATGACGAAAGAGCGCAGCGCCTCGGTCAGCATGAACATTTTGTTGATCTGCAATTGGACATTCTGCTGCGCGAACAGAATTTGGCCGCCCTGCTTCTCGGTCTTGGCGTATTTGAACGCGGTTGCGCAGGCGTCGTCGCAAATGCCGAGCCCGTTGGCGGCAAGCTCGAGGTCGCCGAAAATGTCGCCGCCGGTGGTGTCGCCGCCGCGGCCGCCGGTCTTTTTCACCGCGCCGCCGACCTCGCCAACCACGTTGGCGTGTGGCACCCGCGCGTCCTCGAAGATCATTTCGCCGTTCTGATAGAAGCGCCAGCCGCTCTTGTTGAACACCTTGCCGATGCGGAAGCCCGGCGTGTTGGACGGCACCAGGAACATGGTGGTGCCCTGCCGCGGCGGCACCGTGTTGTCGGTGCGCACGTCGATGAAGAACAGCTTGCCGACCGGCGCATTGGCGATGAACGCCTTCTCGCCGTTGAGGATCCATTCGTCGCCCTCGCGTTCGGCGCGCAGCTTGATCCCGGTCTTGGGATCGTCCGACGGCATGCGATTGTCGGAGCCGGCGCTCGGCTCGGTGATGCCCTTGCCGAGCACCCATGTATCGTCGGCAACGAACGCCGGCAGGAAGCGCTGCTTCTGCTCTTCGGTGCAGGCGGCGGAAATCAGGTGGCTCCACTTCCAGTTCTGGCTGAAGGCCTTGGATATGGCGCTGTCGGCTTTGGCGAGCTCGGTCATCACCAGCGCCTGGGTGACGAAATCGGTGCCCTGGCCGCCCCATTCCTTCGGCACCGCCATGGTGCGGAAGCCGAGCTTGGAGCCCTTCTTGATGATGTCCCAATCCCAGGTCTCGCGCGCGGTGTCGATTGCGTCGCGCGCAAGCGAGATCGGCCTGATCTCCTCGTCGGCGAATTTGCGCGCCGCCATCTGCCAGGAGCGCTGTTCGTTGCTCAAAGTGAAATCCATGGGAGCTTCCTCACTTGAAATGTTTGGTTATTCGCCGGCCAGCGCCATCGCGCCATTGCCGGCGCGCCGGTAGCCGGCGAGTTCCTCGGCGATGCGCAGCTTAGCCTCGGTGTTGCCGTCGCCCGAATGCTGGCAAACGCGGGCATCGTGGATGTATTTCGCCAGCGGCATGTCGCGCATCACGCCCATGGCGCCGAAGATTTCGGCGCAGTCCTTAGCGGCCTTCATCACGCTCTCGGACGTGAAGACCTGCGCCATCGTCTGCAACGGCAGATCGGGCATGCTGCGGTCGGCGACCGCTTCCGGATGATCCGACGCCCAGGCCGCCTGCCAGACGGCGTTGCGCGCGACCTCGAGCCGGATCGCCGTCTCGGCGAGCTTGTTGGCAATCGCCTGGTGCTCGATGAGCGGGCGGCCGCCCTGCACGCGCAGGCGGGCGTAGTCGAGCGCGGCTTCGTAGGCGGCCCGGCCGATGCCGAGATTGAGCGCTTGCGGCAGCGGCACGCCGCGGCCGGGCGCATCGGTGCCGGTAAAAAGCGCCGCCGCGTCGTCGCCGAGCAGATTGGCGGCCGGCACTTTGGCGTCCTTGAACACGACCTCAGCGCAGACGCCGTGCTGCCAGGCGTTTTTGTGGGCGCGCAGGGTGACGCCGGCGGTGTCCGCCGGCACCAGCAAAACGGACGGGTGCGGCCGCCCGGGGATCGCGACCAGCACCGCGAACAGCCCGGCGACCGGCGCATTGGCAACGCAATCCTTGACGCCGTTGACGATGAAATCGCCGCCGGATTTCACCGCGGCCGTTCTGACCGGCGCTTCGCCGCCGCCGGCCGGGCGGTGATAGTTCACGCCGAGCCGCGTGTCGGTCTCCGGCTCGCGGGCAGCAATCGCCAGGTGATAGCGGTCGCCGGCAAGAAATTTCGGCAGCAACGTGTCGCGCTGCGCATTGTTCATGCATCGGTCGAACAGCAGATGGGCGAGCCGCGAAGTCTCCGACAGCACGGCGGCGATATCGGCGTCGCCCGCGGCTAATTCCTCGGTCACGATGCAGGAGGTGAGCGCGTCGACGCCGGCGCCGCCGCGTTCCTCCGACAGCGCCAGGCTGCGCAGACCCATTTGCGAGGCCTGGTCGAGCAGATCGGTGAGCAGGCTGCGGTCGCCGACATCGATGCGGTCCGCCTTGAGCGCGAGCGGCTTGATCTCGCGCGTGACGAAATCGCGCACCGTGTCGCGGATTTCCAACTGTTCGGGACTGAGCTGAAGATTGTACATGTCGTTGCCTGTTTCGGGTTTGTTATTGCTGCACGGCCGCCGCGATAGCGTCGCCCATGTCCTGAGTGCTGGCTTTGCCGCCCAGGTCGGGCGTCAGATATTTGGCTTCGGTGACGATCTTGTCGATCGCCGCCTGCATGTAGCCGGCAGCGGCGATCGCTTTCGGTTCGTTGTGCTTGCGGCCGAGGAAGCCCAGCAGCATCTGCCCCGACACGGTCATGGCGTAAGGATTGGCAATGCCGCGCCCGGCAATATCGGGCGCCGAGCCGTGCGTTGCCTGCGCCATGGCCTGCCGCTCGCCGACGCAGAGACCGGGCGCAAGGCCGAGGCCGCCAACGAGGCCTGCGCCGATGTCGGTCAGGATGTCGCCGAACTGGTTGGTGGTGACCACCACGTCATACTGCTGCGGCGCCATCACCAGTTTCATCGAGATGGTGTCGATCATCGCCTCTTCGAATTTCACATCGGGGTATTCGCTCGCCACCTTGCGGCATTCCTCGGCGAACATGCCGCAGGCCAGCCGATAAACCGGTTCCTTGTGCGCGGCGGTGACCTTCTTGCGCTTGCGTGTGCGGGCGATTTCGAATGCCTCGCGGGCAACGCGGTTCGATCCCTTGCGGGTGATCACGCGCATGGCGACGGTGATGTCGTCGTTCGGCCGGAACTCCGGCGCCCCGGCCACCACGGTTTCGGAATAGAGCATTCCTTCCGACAGCTCGCGTACGAATACGATGTCGACGTCCTTGTGGATCGACTTGATGTTCGGATAGGAGCGCGACGGCCGGATGGCGGCGAACAGTTCGTATTTCTTGCGCACCGGCGGCATCACCCAGGTCGGATCGTTGCGCGGATAGGCGGCATGTCCGATCGGGCCCATGATCCAGCCGTCGAGTTTCCACAGCGCCTTTTCGGTGATGGCCGGCAAGGTGTTGCCGTGCTGGTCATGACCATTCTTACCGATCGGTAATGTATGCCAGTCGATGGCGAGGCCGGCGCGCGATGCCGCGGCTTTCATCACCTTGACGCATTCGGGGACGACTTCGTGCCCAATGTCGTCGCCTGGAAGTATTCCAATATTCAAGCGGCATCTCCCGACGGCGGGTTTGGGCAGGATATGGCGGGAAGGAGCCTCGGTCGGAACGCGCCGCCCACAAATTGCGCAAGCGGAGGCTAGCGCCGCGATGGTCCCTGGCGCAACCGCCGCCCGCCCCGGGGGCGGCTCGGCGATATGCCGCAGTCGATAGCGACAAAAATTGCCACCGGCCGGGCATTTGCGGTTAAATGGGCGATCGGCTCACCTGCCAGCGCATTACATCCATGCGTGTCGGGCAAGCCGGGCAATAAAAACATTCGGCGCCGGCCCCGGCCGGTCAAGTCGAATGCAGCGGGCAACGTCATTGGGAGGACGATATGGGTTTACGCCATTCGGCGCGGGCATTTTCTACGGCCGCGCTTTTAGCAGCACCACTTGCCGCCGCGGCGCTGTTTGCCGCCACCGCCACCGTTTATGCCGACGACCTGACGCCGCAGGAAAGAGCGCTGATCGAAGGCGCCAAGAAGGAAGGCGCAGTCACGGTGCTCAATCCGCAATTCAGCGATTGGACCGGCCAGCATCTCGGTGAAGGCTTTGTCAAACGCTATGGGCTCGGTCCCAACTTCAAATTCAACAATCTGCGCAAGGGCACCGGCGCAACGGTGGCGCAGACACGGCAGGAAATTCAGGCCGGCAAACACACGGTCGACATTCTCATCGTCAGCGCGCCGGGATTTTTCGACGAGGCCGCCAAGCGCGGCGCCTTCGAGAAGCTCGACAGCGGCTATTGGAAGAACCATGAGGCGGGCGTCAAAGCCGCCGGGCAATATTCGAACTATCCCTACGTCGTGGTGCCTTTCGCCTACACCTTCCAGCCGGTGTGGAACTCGTCCTGCCCCGGCATGGAGCACTTCAGCGTCTCGTCATATGCCGACGTGCTCAAGCCCGAGCTCAAGGGCAAGACCATCGCCTCCGATTTGACCAAGAGTTTCACCTACGACAACACCGCGCTCGCTCTCGAAGAGCATGGCATGAAGCTCGACGATCTGTGGACCAAGCTGAAGGCGACCGATCCGCTGATCGAGTTCCGTACCGAAGCAAAAATGCAGATGGTCGTTTCGTGCCAGCGGCCGCTCGATATGTGGAATCTGACCGGTCGCGTTTATCAGGACGTCCTGAAAAAGCCCGATATGTTCAAGATTCTGAAATTCGGCACCTACAAGGAAGGCCAGGTGATGCTCGGCAACCAGGCCGCGGTGATCAAGGGCGCACCGCATCCGAACGCGGCCAAGCTGTTCATCGAATACCTGCTGAGCAAGCCGGGAACCGACGTCTTCGTGGTCGGCGAGATGATGTACAGCTTCATGAAGGACTACACGCCCCCGCCGGAGGCGCAGAAGTACCTCTTCGACATGAAGAAGACCAAGCTGATCGGCCTGAAGGACTGGGTCGCCGCGCAGGCGAAGTTCAAGGAACTGCGGGCCGACTGGCAGTCTAAGTTCCAGTAAGCGCGGCGCCGCGCCGGCGGGCTTCTCTTCCAAGGGGAGTCCGCCGCGCGCGGACCGGCTGGACGGCATTACGACAGAGCGGATCACGGAAAGTGCGATGAGCACGCAAACGCTAGCGGGAAGCGCAGTAGCGCAGCCGGCGACCAGCCGCTGGCGCAGCCTGATCACGCAGGAATCGGTCGCCACCGTGGTGGTGAGCGTGATCGTCGCCGCTGCGGTGATCCTGCCGCTGCTGGTGCTGGTTATCTCGAGTTTCCGCGTGCTCGACTCCGGCGGCTTCGACAGCACCTGGGGCCTCGACAATTACAAGACGCTCTACACCGACCGCGTTATCCCCAAGGCCTTCGTCAACACGCTGATCGTCAGCGCCGGCTCGACCGGGTTGGCGACGTTTTTCGGCGTGACGCTGGCCTGGATCAATGCGCGCACCAATTGTCCGGGACGCGACAAACTCGAACCCTACAATCTCATTCCGTTTTTTCTGAGCCCGTTCGTGGGCGCCATCGCCTGGCATAATCTCGCCGGCGGACATACCGGGCTGCTCAATAGCTGGGCGCGCGATTTTCTCGGCGTCCAGGGCAACGTGCTCAACGTCGACAATCTCTACGGCGTGATCTGGGTCACCGGGCTGTTCTTCGCGCCGCTGGTCTATCTGTTCGTGGTCGGCTCGTTGCGCCGCATGGATCCCTCGCTTGAGGACAGCGCGCGCACCACCGGCGCAGGCCTGTGGCGCACCGCCATGACCGTGACGCTGCCGCTGGTCGCGCCCGGCATTTTGTCGGGCGCCATCATCGTGTTCGTGACCAGCGCCGGCGAGTTCGGCGTGCCATTTAAACTGAGCGCGCCATACGGCTGGCAGACGCTCACCACGCAAATTTTCTCCAAGGCGGTGGGCGACGACGCCAATATCAATCTCGGTGCAGCCATGAGCATGGCGCTCGGCGTCATCACAGTGTTTTTGATCTGGATTCAGCAGCGCTACATCGCGCCACGCTCCTTCACCACGGTGACCGGCAAGGGCTTCCGCCCCAATGTCATCGACCTGGGCCGCTGGAAATGGGCGGCGCTCGCATACAACTTCGGATTTATTCTGGTCGCGGTCGTGCTGCCGATCCTCTGCCTGCTGGTGGTGAGCCTGCATCCGGTCTGGCAGGCTGAAATCATTCCGGCAGATCTGACGCTGCACAATTACGTGCGCACGTTGTTTTGGTGGCGGCCCGATCACATCGCGGCGGCGACTAACGGCATCTACAACAGCTTCATTCTGGCGTTCGCGGGCGCCACCATCGCCATGATCCTGTCGCTGGTGGTGAGCTACATGATCCACCGCACCAAGGGCATGGGCGCGCGGCTCCTGGATTTTCTTTGCGTGGTCCCCGTCGGCTTCCCCGGCATCGTGCTGGCGATGGGCGTGCTGGTCACCTATATCAGGACGCCGATTTATGCCACGCTCTGGATCATCCTGCTCGGCTACATCACGCGCTTTTTCCCCTACGGCCAGCGCAATATTTCCTCGGTAATGCTGGCCATTTCCGAAGAGCTCGATCAGTCCTCGCGCATGGCCGGCGCATCCTGGTTCACCACGCTGCGGCGGATCACAATTCCATTGTTGAAGCCCGGCATCTTCGCCGGCTGGGTGTTGCTGTTCATTATTTTCCTGCGCGAACTGTCGATCTCCATCATTCTCTACACTTCGGGCACCGAGACGCTGTCGGTCGGCGTCTATTATCTGACCAATTACGAGAACGAGACGCTCACTTCGGCGCTGTCGATGGCGCAGACCGTGGTGCTGCTGGTCTGCGTCTTCGTGTTCCGGCGCATCGCCGGGCGTGAGGCGTTAACGGCTTGATCGCGGGGAGCACGATCGGCGCAATGGACAATAACAACGCGTCCGGCCAGTACGTCGACGTCCAGGGCCTGGTGAAACTGTTCGGCAACGACCGCGCCGTCGACGACGTGTCGTTCGGCGTTGCCAAAGGCAAATTCCTGACGCTGCTGGGGCCGTCCGGCTGCGGCAAGACGACGACGCTGATGAGCATCGCCGGCCTGCACGGCATCGACGCCGGGCAGATCCGCGTCGGCGGCATCGTCTACACGGCGCCCGCGCAGGGTCTTTTCCTGCCGCCGGAAAAGCGAGACATCGGCATGGTGTTCCAGAGCTACGCGATCTGGCCGCACATGACGGTGGCGCAGAACGTCGCCTATCCGCTGGAAATCCGCAAGGTCGAGCGCGGCGAAATCAATGCCCGCGTCGCCGACGTGCTGAAGCTGGTGGGCTTGGGCCAGATGGCCGACAAGCTCGCCACACAGCTTTCCGGCGGCCAGCAGCAACGGGCGGCGCTGGCGCGCGCCATCGTATCGCAGCCACGCCTGCTGTTGTTCGACGAGCCCTTGTCCAATCTCGACCTCAAACTGCGCGAGCAGATGCGGGTCGAGCTCAAGCGCATCCAGCAGGAAGTCGGCATTACCTCGATCTACGTCACCCACGACCAGGCCGAGGCGCTGGTGATGAGCGACGAAATCATCGTCATGAGCAAGGGCCGCATCCAGCAGAAGGGTGGCCCGCGCGAAATCTACGCGCGGCCGATCAACGCCTATGTCAGCAACTTCATCGGCGTCGCTAATCTGCTCAAGGGCCGCGTGCTCACGATCACCGCGCCGGGCCGCGGCGAAGTCGAAATCGCCGCCGGCGGCCGCACCGCCCAATTGTCCTGCCGGCTCGGCGCCGGCATCGCCGCCGGCGCGGAGACGGTCATCTCGGTGCGGCCGGAAAATGTCGAGGCGACGCGGCAAAACGGCGGCGGCCCCAGCCTCGAAGGCGAGGTGATCCAGGCGATCTTCCTCGGCAATTGCATCGACTGCCGCGTGCGCTGGGGCGAATTCGAATGGAAGGTCATGGCGCATCCGCGCACCGGGCTGAAGGCGGGCGAGAAGGTCTATCTGCGCCTCGATCCCGAGCACACGCTGGCGGTGCAGCCGTGAGCGCGCCGGTCATGGTCGAGCTCGAACACCTGCGCAAGAACTTCGGCGCCGAAAAAGCCGTGAACGATGTCAACCTCGCCGTCGCGCAGGGCGAATTCGTCACGTTGCTCGGGCCCTCCGGCTGCGGCAAGACCACCACGCTGCGCTGCATCGCCGGACTCGTCAATCCAGACGCCGGCGCGATCATGATCGACGGCCGCAACATCACCGCGCTCCCCACCCACCGCCGCAACCTGGGCATGGTCTTCCAGAACTACGGCATCTTCCCGCACATGACCGTGTTCGACAACGTGGCCTTCGGGCTGGAGGGCCGTGGCCTGAGCAAGGAGGACATGCGCGGCCGGGTGCGCGAGGCTCTGGCCATGGTGGAGCTGCCGGGTTACGAGGACCGCTACC
>JBOHII010000047.1:0-3183 GCA_050725955.1 Pseudolabrys sp.
GGATGCTTGAAGTCTTCGCGCACGATGAACACCCCGACGCTGGAGCCTTCCGCCACCGGCTTGATAACGTAAGGCGGCGGCAGCAGATGGCGCTCGGCCGCTTGTGCGCGCGTAGCGACCAGGCCGCCCGGCACCGGCACGCCGGCAGTCTTGAGCACGGTCTTGGCGATGTCCTTCTGCATGGCGAGCGCGGACGCCAGCACGCCGGAATGGCTGTACGGGATGCCGAGGATCTCGAGCAGGCCTTGCAGTGTGCCGTCCTCTCCGGGACGGCCATGCAGCACGTTGAGGGCTGCGTCAGGCTTGAGCGCGCGCAAATCCGCCGCCACCTCGCGGGTGACGTCGAGCCGGGCGACGCGATAGCCGCAGCGTTCGGCCGCGCCGGCGCAGGCCTCGCCCGAGCGCAGCGAGACTTCGCGCTCGGCGGACCAGCCCCCCATCAATACCGCGACGTGTTTCATGGATTCACCGGCGGCCCTGATTCGCGTCTCGCCTAATAGAATCGAGAACGATTGCGGCGTCGAGCGTTGTCTTGCAAAAGCCGAGGCCGCCCGGCAAGCTCGACGCATGCCGATATGGATGGCCGGCTTTCTCGCTTTTGCGGCCTGGATGGCGCTGACCGGCGCGCCTTTGGGCGCCGAACGGCCGGCGCTGCCGCCGATGGTGGGGATCGACCCGCGTTCGGCGGACGCGCAAGAACGCGCGCAGCTCTTTGCCGAACTCAAGGCCGCCAAGGACGACGCCGAGGCGCGTGTCGTCGAAGACAAGATCTGGAAATTCTGGCGCAGCTTCGCGGACGTGGAATCGCAGCGGCTCTTGGCCGTATCCCGCGAAGCGCAGTTGCGCTTCGACATCGGCAACGCGCTTCTGGCGATGGAGGCGCTGATCAAGCATCAGCCGCAGTTCGCAGAAGGCTGGAACCAGTACGGCTATATGTTGTTTCTGGCCGGCAGTTACGATGCCGCACTCGAAGCGATCGACAAGACGCTGACGCTCGAGCCCATGCATTATGCGGCGCTCGCCGGCAAGGGCATTATTTTGATCCAGCAGGGCAAGGAGGAAGAGGCGCAGGCGCCGCTCAAGCGCGCGCTGGCGATCAATCCTTGGCTTAAGGAACGCAACTTGATCGGGAAAGTCGTCATCCCGCGGCCCTGACCGTTTTATGGCGCGGCGCATGTACGCGCGGTAACCCGGAACGCAAACAGGCCGGCAAGCGCGACCGCCAGCATCGCTGCGGCCAAAACGATCGGGGTGCCTGAATTGTTTGTCACGTCGCGAACGAGTCCTGCAAGCGCCGGAAAGCCCGCCATCAGCGCATAATACCAAGTGAAGTAAATGCCCATACCGGCGGCGCGATTTTGCGGCCGTACCGCAGCCGCCGGCAGCGTCATGATCGGGCCTGCCGGCAATCCGATGGTGATGGCGACGACGATGAACGCCGAGAGCATCGGCGTCTCGCCGGCGACGAACATTGCAGCAACCCCGGCAACGATAAAACCGCTCGTCATCACTATATTGGGCCGGCCGAACTTGTCGGCGACATAGCCGCCGATCGGGACGAAAACAATGAGGCCCCACCCGAGCCAACTCACCAAGGCGTTGGCCTGCGTTAATCCGTAGCCGTGATTGGCGAGATGGCCCGGCAAGAAGCTAACCAATAGGATGTAGCCGACATTGTAGGCGGCCCAAGTAAGCCCGGCGGCTGAGATCAAGGCCCACTCTCGCGCCGATAGTCTCAATTCGAATCGGGTCCGCGTCGCGGCGACGCCGGGCGGATCACGGTAAACCGTCATGATCACAATAAGACAGGGCAGGCAAACAAGCGCGGCCAACTGCATCACCGCCGGCCAGCCGAGCCATTTGGCGAGTGGCACGAAGCCGAGCAGTCCGAGCGCGATGCCAACCGGCCAGCTCGTCACCAGCAGCGCCATCGCGGTCGCGATTTCGCGGCCCGCAAACCAGTCGGCGACCATCTTGGTCAGCAGCACGTTCATTAGCACCGCGCCGGTTCCGCTCAGCAGCCGGCCGGCAGCCACAGCCGGAAACCAGGCGCTTGTTCCCATGATCGCGCCGCCGACGACCATAAGCACGAGGCCCGCGACGGCCACTCGTTTCGCGCCGTAACGCTCACCGAGCAGCCCACCCGGCAAAGAAATGAAAACGCCTGGCAGAAGATAAAGTCCGATGAGCATGCCGACGGCGGTGTAATCGATCGAAAGCGCGTCGACCAAAATAGGCCCTACCGAACCGACGGTTTGAAATTGCAGGCCCATGGCGGTACGCGCCAAAAACAGCAACGCGAGCATGAACCAACGGTTCTGGGTCATGCTGTCAGGCCCGCGAAACGGCAACGCCAATCCGCTTGATCTCCCATTCGAGCGCAACGCCGGAATGCTCCTGCACCCGCGCGCGAACGGTTTCGCCCAGCGTCTCGATGTCGGCGGCGGTCGCGCCGTCGAGATTGATCAGGAAATTGCTGTGCAGTTCGGACACCTTGGCCTGGCCGATTTGCAGCCCGCGGCATCCAGCCTCGTCGACCAGTTTCCAGGCGCTATGGCCGGGCGGATTCTTGAACGTGGAGCCGCCGGTGCGGTTGCGCGGCTGGCTGGCGTCGCGCTTCGCCTTGATCGCGGCCATCTCGCCGGCGATCGTATCGGCATCGCCGGCGCGGCCCTGGAACACCGCAGCGGTGAAAATGACGTCCTCCGGTACACCGCAATGCCGATAGGAAAATCCCATCTCGGCATTGCTGAAGCTGCGCATTTCACCCTGCCGGTCGACACCGCGCGCCTCGATCAGCACGTCCTTGGTCTCACCGCCATAGGCGCCGCCGTTCATCCGCAGCGCACCGCCGATGGTGCCGGGAATGCCGCTGAAGAAAGCAAGGCCCGCGATGGCCGCCTTCTGCGCCGCGCGCGCGACCATCACGTCGAGCAGGGCGGCGCCGGCGGTGACGCGATGATCGTCCTCGATGGTGGTGTCGTTGAAGCCGCGGCCGAGCCGCACCACCACGCCCGGCACACCGCCGTCGCGGACGAGCAGGTTGGAACCGGCGCCGATCGCATAGACCGGCAACTCGGCTGGCAGATTGCGCAGGACATAAGCGAGATCGTTCTCGTCCTCCGGCATGAAGAACGCCTGCGCCGGACCGCCGACGCGGAACCAAGTGAATTCGCCGAGTGG
>JBOHII010000048.1:0-4266 GCA_050725955.1 Pseudolabrys sp.
ACCTGCTTGTGTTCGTGATGCGACAGCGTCGGGCTCTCGCCGGTGGTGCCGACCGGCACCAGGCCGTTGGTGCCCTCGGCGATCTGCCAGTCCACCAGCTCACGGAACGCCTTTTCGTCGACCGAGCCGTTTTTGAATGGCGTGACCAGCGCAGTAAACGATCCTCGGAAGTTCGTCTCGGCGGTCATGGTGTGATCCTTGGCACGACTTCTCCACAGGAGGCAGCGACGCGACCTTATTGATACCGGGTCGCAACGGCCAACGAAAGCCCTCCCATCAAATAGCCATATGAATTGGCTTGATAATTAGGGCCTTCGCCCCGCTTTTGCCCGCCTTCTCGGCCACCATAAAGGCCGTTGGGAATGTGGGTATCCTTCTGCAGGGATATTGGCCTAATGGGGGGTGCCGGACCGCCATTGAGTCGGCGTCCACGGGTGAAAGAGACCGAGCAAAGGGTTGAATGGACCCGATTAAACGTAACCGCCCGGGGTTCGCCCTGGCGCTCGCGGCGGCCGGTGCATTGTGCGCCCATACGGCCGTGGCCGGAGCAAAAAAGGTTCCCGTTCCCCAGCCGCGGCCTGCCACTCATGCCGCCAAGGCGGCGACTATTCCGATTGCTCGCAATGTTCCGCTGCCGCGCAAGCGCCCAGTCGCGGCCGCCGGCCTGTCGGCCTTCGCGCAAGCCAATGTGGGCCTGCGCGGTGCGATGTTCGAGGCCCGCTCCATGTTCAAGCCGCTGGTGCGACCGGCGTCCGGGCCGTTCGCCATGGCACCGAAGGCGGCCATCTCGCCCGACGACATTGCGGCGGTCAAACGGGTGATCGAGGCGAGCCGCCGCGGCAAGGATGCCGATGCCGACGCCGCCGAGAAGAGCATCAGCGATCCGGTCGCCCGCAAGCTTGCCGAATGGGTCATCCTGCGCAGCGACAACACCAATCCGCCGTTCCAACGCTACGCTGCATTCATCAACGCCAATCCGAGCTGGCCGCACGTGCCCCTGTTCCGTCGTCGCGCCGAAAACGCGCTGTGGAACGACAAGCTCGACGACGCCAGCGTGCTTGCCTTTTTCGCCAACCAAAAGCCGACCACCGCCAAGGGCCGCTACATGCTGGCGCGTGCCTTGCTCGCCAAAGGCGACCGCGACGACGCGGCGGCACTGGTGCGGCAAGCCTGGCGCTACGAGGACTGCACCGCCGATACTGAAAGCAAAGTGCTCGAAATGTTCGGCAGCCTGCTCACGCGCGCCGATCACAAGGCGCGCATGGAGCAGCGCTTTTATGCCAAGGACATCGAGGCCGGTATGCGCGCCGCCAACCGGCTCGGAGGCGACGAAGTGGCGATCGGCCGCGCGCGCTCGGCGGTGATCAAGCGTTTGAGCAACGCCAAGGCCTTCCTCGACGCGGTGCCGGCCGAAGCCCGGCAGGACCCCGGCTATATTTTCGCGCGCGTGCAATGGCTGCGCAAACAGAACAAACCGGAGGAAGCCGGAAGACTGGTCCTCACGGTGCCGCAGAATCCAGAGGCTCTGGTCGATCTTAACCAATGGTGGATGGAGCGGCGCCTTTTGGTGCGCAAGCTGCTCGACGAGGGCGATCCGCGGACCGCTTATCGCGTCGCGCGCAATGCCGCCTCGCCGCCGCAGGGCAACTACCGCGTCGACCGGCATTTCACCGCCGGCTGGATCGCCTTGCGCTACCTGCACGATCCGAAAACCGCCGCCGCCCATTTCGCCCACATCACCGAAGGGACCGTCAGTCCGTATGCGCTGGCGCGCGGCGGCTATTGGCAGGGCCGCGCCGCCGCAGCCATGGGCCAGCGCGCGCAGGCCAAGGCCTATTACCAGATGGCCGCGCAATACACCGCGACCTACTATGGTCAGTTGGCGCGGGCACGGCTCGGTCTCACCGAGCTCGGCCTGCGCGGGCCGCCATCGTTCACTCCGAGCGAGCGGCGCGTCCTCGACAATCTCGAAATCGTACGCGCGGCTGAAATTCTTTACGCGCTCGACCAACGCGACATGCTGGCGTCGATTTTTGCCGAGCTGGGTGAAAGCGGAACAGATATCGCGGGCATGGCGGCGTTGGCCGAAGTCGCGGCCAAACACGAGGACGGCCGCGCCATGCTGCTGCTCGGCCAGAGTGCCTATAACCGGGGTCTACCGCTCGATTATTACGCCTATCCGGTCGTCGGCCTGCCAAACTATCGGCCGATCGCGCCGCCTATAGAACCGGCGGTGGCCTATTCGATTGCCCGCCAAGAGAGCCATTTTAACCAGAAGATCGTCTCGGTCGCCCATGCGATGGGGCTGATGCAGGTGACGCCGGCAGCGGGCATCGATACCGCCAAAAAATACAAGGTTCCCTACAACCGCGAGCGATTGCTCAAAGATCCGGTTTACAACATGCAGATGGGCGCGGCCGAGCTGTCCAACCTGCTGCACGGTTACAACGGCTCCTATATCCTGACTTTTGCCGGCTACAATGCCGGGCGCGGGCGCGTGCGGCAATGGATTGCCGCCTTTGGCGACCCGCGCGACCCGAATGTCGATCCGGTCGACTGGGTCGAACGCATTCCGATCTCCGAGACCCGCAATTACGTGGAGCGGATCATGGAGAACCTGCAGGTCTATCGCGCTCGTTTCGGCGGCGGCAGCCGTCTCATGATCGAAGCCGATCTCAGGCGCGGCGCCGGGGCGAATTGAATTTGCCCTGTTAATCGGTCACCCTGCGCCGCCATGGCCGAAATCACTCCCGGCAAATCCGCCACCCCCGTCTTCATTTCCGCACCCGACGGCCTGCGGTTGCATGCGCGCAGTTATGGCGCCCGCAGCGCGCCCGCTCTGCCGGTGGTCTGCCTGCCGGGGCTCGCCCGTACGGCCGAGGATTTTGACGTGCTGGCCGGCGCGCTGTCGGGCGACGCTAGCCGGCCGCGCCGCGTCGTTGCGCTCGATTACCGCGGGCGCGGCCTATCGGAATATGACCGCAACCCGGCGAACTATAATTTCCAGGTCGAGCTTGCCGACCTGCTTGCCGTGACGGTCGCGCTCGATGCGGCTCCGGCGATCTTCGTCGCTACCTCGCGCGGTGGCATCCTCGCCATGCTGCTGGCCGCGGTACGGCCGACCGCGATCGCCGGGGTCGTGCTCAACGATATCGGTCCGGTGATCGAGCCGAAGGGGCTGATGCGGATCAAGGGCTATGTCGGCAAGCTGCCGCAGCCGCGATCCTTCGAGGAAGGCGCCGAGATTTTGCGACGGCTGTTCGACGCGCAATTCCCGAAGCTCGGGCCGGATGACTGGCTCGCGAGCGCCTACCGCACTTTCCGCAAGCAGAACGGCGCCCTGGTGACAACCTATGATGTCAAACTCGCCGAGACGCTAAAGGGGGTCGACTTCGAAAAGCCCTTTCCGCCGCTGTGGAAAGAGTTCGATGCGCTAAACCACAGGCCAGTTATGGTGATCCGTGGCGCCAATTCCGACATCCTGTCGGCCGAAACAGTCGAGGCGATGCGGGTCCGCCGCTCCAGCCTCGAGATAATTGAGGTGCCCGATCAGGGCCACGCGCCGTTGTTGGCGGAAGCGGACGTGATCAGCCAGATCGCGGCCTTTGCCGCCCGCTGTGAGGGTACGCAGACGCCCGAATCGATGCACACGAGGGCGCGACCGCATTGACGGGCGGCCATTGGATTTCCGCCGAAGCCAAAGAAAAACCCCCCGGCGGTTTCCCGCCAGGGGGTTGTTACCGTCAACTCACCGCTATCCAATCAGGGATAGAAGTTGCGCTGAGCGCGCAGGATTGCCTGCCACACGCTCTGGTCGGCGCAATTGGTGCCGCCGCAGGTGCTGATCGTGGCGGTACCCAGGTGGTTGTACATAACGTCGACACTCAGATCGAGGTTTGCCACCGGGTTCCACACCGTGCGCGAACCGATCTGGCCGAGGTTAAATTTTTGGTGTCCAAGCGGGTCCACGGTGCCGTCATAGCTGATCTCGCCATAGGTACCGTAGAGCGACGTCTTCCAATGCGGGCTCCAGACATGCTGGTAGCCGCCAACGACCGACCAGGCCGTTGTCAGATCGAGGGAACCGCTACCAGAACCGGTCCATGTAGCGTCGGAAATAACGCCGGCGCCGCAGGCGCCCGGATTGGCCGGGAAGCCGCCACGGCACCAGGAGAAGTTGCCCCAACCGCTGCCGGTGTAGATGATCGCACCCTGGCTGTAGTCGACTTCCGCCGAGATCATGTCGCCTGCGCCAAGCATGGGCAG
>JBOHII010000049.1:0-5587 GCA_050725955.1 Pseudolabrys sp.
TGTCGAAATCCGGCTCGCCGGCGCCGAGCCCGATGACGTTGCGGCCGGCCGCCTTGAGCGCGCGCGCCTTGTCGGTGACGGCGATGGTGGCCGACGGTTTGACGCGCTTGAGCTGGTCGGCGAGGAAAGCCATCGAAAGTCTCCGAAATCGAGGATTCGCAATGCTCTTTCCAGTGTCGTAACGGTCCAAAACGGCGACAGCAAGATGCAATAAATGATCGGCCCATCAAGTCTGTTGATGGCCTAACCCTCCCTTAATCCTGCGCTGTTAAGACATCCGGCAATGGCCGGATTTGTTGACATTCTGCGCTCCGGCGCCTGGCTGACCCGCGAGCGGGTGCGGATCGTGACATTCGCCATGCTCGCCGCCTTTGTGCTCGGCGCCGGATTTGTCGCCGCCACCTCGGACGGGCTCAACGACCGCTTCGGCCGCCCGCTCGGCACCGATTTCTCCAACGTCTATGCCGCCGGCACCTATGTGCTCGATGGCGAGCCCGCGGCGCCGTTTTATCCGGCGCGGCAATTCGCGCGCGAACAGTCGATCTTCGGCAACGCCACGCAATTTTACGGCTGGCACTACCCGCCGTATTTCCTCGGCCTCGCCGCCCTGCTGGCGACGATGCCCTATTGGCTGGCCCTGATCGTATGGCAGGGCACGACGCTTATTTTTTATTTGCGTTCTATTCGCGCGATCCTTCGTCTCGCCCCCTCCCCCGCAGGCGGGGAAGCGATAGAGAAGATGTGGCTGCCGGTCGCGCTCGCTTTTCCGGCGGTGTTCGTCAATCTCGGCCAGGCGCATAACGGCTTCCTCACCGCCGCGCTGATCGGCGCCGCGCTCGCGCTCCTCGACCGCAGGCCGATCGTCGCCGGCATTCTGATCGGCTGCCTCGCCTACAAGCCGCAGTTCGGTCTGTTGATCCCGCTGATTTTGGCAGTGAGCGGCCGCTGGCGCGTGTTTGCGGCCGCCGCCGCGACCGTGCTGTTGATGACGCTTGCCGTCACGCTCGCCTTCGGCCCCGAAGTGTGGCCGGCCTTCCTCGCCTCCGCCAAATTCAGCCGTACCGTCGTGCTCGAGCAGGGCGGCACCGGCTGGTACAAAATCCAGAGCGTATTTTCCTGGGCGCGTATGTGGGGCGGCGGCATCGCGCTCGCCTACATATTGCAAGGCGCGGTGACGGTTGCGGTTGCTGCCGCGCTTGCCTGGCTGTGGCGCAGCCGGGCGACGTTTGCCGTTAAGGCCGCCGCGCTGGTGATCGGCTGCGCGCTGGCGACGCCCTACAGCCTCGACTACGACCTGATGCTGCTGGCGCCGGCGATCGCTTTTCTTACGCTCGATGGATCGACGCGCGGTTTTGGCCCCTGGGAAAAAACCATCCTGGCCGCCCTGTGGATATCGCCGCTGGTCGCGCGTTCGGTGCCGCAGGCAACGCTGATTCCGCTGGCGGTTCCGGTCATGTTGCTCGCCTTCGCCACTTTGCTGCGCCGCGCCATGGACGAATACGCCGCGCCAAACTTGTGGCGTTTTACGGCACCTCCCGTAAAATAAGCGTGCAAGAGCCGGACCGCCGGCCATAGCCGTGTCAGGGAGAACGCCATGCAGCTCAGTGCCGAGCAGCTTCGAGCCTTCGACGAACAGGGCTACGTCTTCTTCCCCGATTGCTTCTCCGAGGAAGAGATCGCGCTGTTGCGCATCGAGGCCGAGAACATCCTCAAGCTCGACCGCCAGGAAGTCTGGCGCGAGAAAACCGGCGCGCCACGCACCGCGTTCGCCGCGCACACCTTCAGCGAGGTGTTCGGCCTGTTGGCGCGACACCCGCGCCTGGTCGAGCCGCTGCGGCAGTTGTTCGGCGAGGAGATCTACGTCCACCAGTTCAAGCTCAACGCCAAGGCCGCCTTCGAGGGCGACGTCTGGCAATGGCACCAGGACTACGGCACCTGGCAGCGCGACGACGGCATGCCGGCTGCGCGCGCCATGAACATCGCGGTGTTTCTCGACGAGGTGATGCCGATCAATGGCCCGCTGCTGCTGATCCCGAAAAGTCACAGGCAGGGCGTATTCGCCGCCGGCCACGACAAGTTAACGACGTCTTATCCGCTGTGGACGCTCGACAAGGACACCGTCACGCGGCTCGCTGCGGAAGCCGCCGGGCCCGACGGCGTTGGCATCGTCGCGCCGACCGGAAAGCCCGGCTCGGTGCTGATGTTCCACGGCAATCTGGTGCACGCCTCGCCGCCCAACATCACGCCCTATCCGCGCAAGATCGTCTACCTGACGCTGTGCGCCTGTTCGAACCACATCACCAAGTTCACGCGGCCGGAATGGATCGCGCATCGCGATTTCACGCCGATCAAGCCGACCGACGACGACGCGCTTTTGGAGTACGCCCGCGCGCATCGGGTGGCGGCGGAATAAATTTTTTGTATCGAAGCATTTGACGATAATCGCTTGCTGCATTGCGCCACGAAATTGGCAATACATTGCCAACGCGAGGTGGACGTCGGCCATGTAATTGCCGGACTTTGCTCCGCATATCCGGGCGGTGATTGCGTCGGGACCTGCAAAAAATGTACACGCTCCATTCCGATCAACGGTCCGGCAACAGCTACAAGGTGCGCCTGGCGCTCGCCCGGCTCGGGATTCCGTTCAAGCTGGTGGAAGTTGACATCCTGCAAGGCGCCAGCCGCACGCCGGAATACCTCACCAAAAATCCGAACGGGCAGGTCCCGCTGTTGGAGGTCGCGCCCAACCGTTATCTCGCCGAGTCGAACGCGATTCTCTGGTACGTCGCCGGCGGCTCGACGCTGGCGCCGGAAGACCGCATCGGGCGCGCCGAGGCGCTGCAATGGATGTTCTTCGAGCAGCACAGCCTGGAGCCCAATATTGGCGCCGCCTATTTCTGGCTGGCGCTGATCAAGGGCGGCCGCGACCTGCAACAGCACGCGCTCGAGGACTGGATGGAAAACGGCTACCGCGCGCTCACCGTCATGGAAATGCACCTGGCGCATAATCGCTTTTTCGTCGCCGACCATTTCACCATCGCCGACATCGCGCTCTACGCCTACACCCACGTGGCGCACAATTGCGATTACGATCTGTCGCGCTTCCCGGCGGTGCGCGATTGGCTCGAGCGTGTGGCGGCGGAACCCGGGCACGTGACGATCGAGTGGCAGCCGGAAGCGCTCGCCGCGGCGCAATAGGCTTTCCATCACGGCCCGTTGACCGCCGCCACGAAAACGCCCCGTTTCACTACCGGCTTTGCCCAATTCGGGCCGAACAGCCGCCGATATTCTGCTTCATTATGGAACGATCGAGCGCGCCGTCGGTTACAGGCTCATCATGCGCCATCGCATCGCCAGTTCCGGCTTCAAGGCACCGTCCGAGCGCAGGCTCGGCAACGAGCGGCGCACGGTCGCGTTCGCCGAACTGGTCGCCATCGCCGGGCTCGCGCTGTCCACCATCGTCGCCGCCACCGCGGTATCGGTCGGCATCGCGCGCGCCGACGTGGTCGGCAATGTCATCGACAACGAAGGCAGCCTGTTCACGGTCGCCTTGATGCTCGGCCTGGTGTTCATCGCCGTCGGCGGCTTAAGCGTGCTGCCCAGGCGCCGGCATCACCGGCATTAGCTGCAAATCCTGCCAATAACCGCGCGACCCAAGCCCGGCGCGCCGCAACGCCGGGCGCGATTATCGCTTGCAATCGCGCCGGCTGAAACCGATTGCAATCGCGCCGCGTTGTGTCACCTCATGGCGCACATGAAACCAACCATATCCCGGCTTCGCCTCGTCGTGAGCCTTGTCGTGCTGTTCGCGCCGGCCATCGCGGGCGCCGAGCCGGTCTACAAATCCTCCGCCGGCAATCTTGCCGTTGAAACCGTGGCCGGCGGCCTGGTGCATCCCTGGTCGCTCGCTTTCCTGCCCGACGGCCGCATGCTGGTGACCGAGCGTCCAGGCCGCATGCGCATCGTCACCCGTGCCGGCCAGTTGTCACCGCCGCTTGCCGGCGTGCCCAAGGTCTATGCACAACGCCAAGCCGGCCTGATGGACGTGCGCCTCGCCCGCGACTTTGCACAAAATCGCACGATCTATTTCTGTTACGCGGAACACGCCGAGGGCGGCGGCGGCCGCATCGCGGTCGCACATGCGCAATTGGAGGACAGCGGCCGCGCGCCGCGGCTGGTGGCGGTGACCACCATCTTCCGCCAGCGCGGCCCCGCCTCGCGCGGTCTCAACATCGGCTGTCGCATCGTGCAGGCGCCCGACGGCAATTTGCTCGTCACCCTCGGCGATCACTTCGCCGCGGCGGAAATGGCGCAGACGCTCGACAATCACATCGGCAAGATCGTGCGCATTACGCCGGACGGGAAAGCGCCGCCCGACAATCCGTTCGTCGGCAAACCCGGCGCCTTGCCGGAAATCTGGGCCTATGGCCTGCGCAATGCGGAGGGCCTCGCCTTCAATCCGACCGACGGCAAGTTGTGGGAGCAAGAGAACGGCCCCATGGGCGGCGACGAGATCAACATCATCGAGAAGGGCAAGAATTACGGCTGGCCGGTGGTCAGCTACGGCCTCAACTACGACGGCACGCCGGTCGGCACCGGCAAGGCGCAGGCGCCCGGCATGCAGGAACCTGTCTGGCACTGGACGCCGTCGATCGCACCGTCCGGCATGGCGTTCTATACCGGCGAGCTGTTCCCCGGCTGGGGCGGCAGCCTGATCAATGGCGCGCTTAAATTCGAAATGCTGTCCAGACTCGCGCTGCGCGGCGACAGCGTGGTGCGCGAGGAGCGCGTGTTGCATGGTCTGCATGAACGCATCCGCGACGTACGCCAGGGTCCGGACGGTGCGCTCTACCTGCTCACCGACAACAGCGCCGGCCGCATCCTGCGCGTGGCGCCGGCGAAGTGATTCACCATTTGTGGAACACGAAAAACGCGCCGGCCGCAATCAGCGCGAAGCCGAAGCCCTGACTCCAGGTCAACGGATCCTTGAGATAGACGGTCGAAAAGACCGCGAAGATCGAGAGTGTGACGACCTCCTGGATGGTCTTGAGCTGGGCCGGGTTGTACACCGCGCTGCCATAGCGATTGGCCGGCACCGCCAGGCAGTATTCGAAAAAGGCCAAAGACCAGCTCAGCAGGATCACCCAGTAAAGCGGCACTTCCTTGTAGCGAAGGTGCCAGTACCAGGCGGTGGTCATAAACACATTGGACCCGATGAGCATCGCGATCGGCAGCAGATAGGATGAAAGGGCGGGCATGGAACTCTCTGAAAAGTTGCGCACGCGCCAAATCTCTAACGCTTTTCGTGCGCCATTCAATTGTCACCTGCGCGTCACACGGCTGCGCTAACGATAACGCGCTTCTGTCGCTTGTTGAATAAAGAGTAATCCCCTTTTGCGGTCCCGTGCGGCTGACCCTGCACTCCGGGACCGCATTTTTTTGTCCGCTGCGGAACGGGCCGCATCCCCGGGTCACGCCGAATTGGCCATGTGCTAGGCTGACCCGTCACCGAAACCGGGAGCCACGCGTTGCGTAGTGTTGCTTGCATAGCCGCATGTGCCGCCGTCTTGCTGGCCGGCGCGGCGCT
>JBOHII010000050.1:0-10302 GCA_050725955.1 Pseudolabrys sp.
ACCCGCTGGAACAACCTTTTGCTCGCCGGCGACTGGACGGCGACCGGGCTGCCGGCGACCATCGAGGGCGCGATCCGCTCCGGCGACCGGGCGGCCGATATGATTGGAACAACGAGCTAAACGATAGGCGCAATGCCCGACACCTCGAACGAACAAACCGACAGCAAGCCGGGCGCGGCGGCGTCCACGCTCGCAACCGCGATCGGCGCGGCGACCGACGCGCTGCTCGCACGCCAGCGTCCCGACGGACACTGGATGTTCGAGCTCGAAGCCGACGCCACCATCCCGGCAGAATATGTGCTGCTGCGGCACTATCTCGGCGAGCCGGTGAACGAGACACTGGAGGCGAAAATCGCGGTCTACCTGCGCCGCATCCAGGGCGCGCATGGCGGATGGCCGCTGTTCCGCGACGGCGATCTCGACGCCGGCGCGACCGTGAAAGCCTATTTCGCGCTTAAGATGATCGGCGACGACATCAACGCCGACCATATGCGCCGGGCCCGCGAGGCATTGCGCGCGCGCGGCGGCGCCGAACGCGCCAACGTGTTCACGCGCATCATGCTCGCTCTGTTCGGATTTATTCCGTGGCGCGCCATTCCGGTAATGCCGGTCGAAATCATGCTGCTGCCAAAATGGTTTCCGTTCCATCTCGACAAGATTTCGTATTGGAGCCGCACGGTCATCGTGCCGCTCCTCGTGCTGATGGCAAAGCGGCCAGTGGCGCGCAACGCGAAAGGCGTGCGTATCGACGAGCTATTCCTTCATTCACCGGCGAATCTCGGCCCAACGCGGAAGGCGCCACAGCAGAAATCGTCGTGGTTCTGGTTCTTTCGCGGCGTCGAAAATATGTTGCGTGCAATCGAGCCGTTGCTGCTGCGGCGGCTAGCCTCGCATCCGCGCGCGATCGAGCGTGCCGTCGCATGGGTCGGCGAGCGCCTCAACGGCGAAGACGGTTTGGGCGCAATCTTTCCGGCGATGGCGAACAGCGTGATGATGTTCGACGCGCTCGGCTATTCGGAAGGCGACCCGCAGCGCGCCATTGCGCGCGCGTCGGTGGAGAAGCTTCTCGTCGTGCATGAGCGGGAAGCCTATTGCCAGCCTTGCGTTTCGCCGATTTGGGACACGGGCCTTGCCTGCCACGCCCTGCTCGAAGTCGGCGGCGAGCGCGCCGTCGCGCAGGTCAAGAAGGGCCTCGACTGGCTGGTACCGAAGCAAATCCTCGATGTACGCGGCGACTGGGTCGCGCGGCGACCAAAGCTAAGTCCCGGCGGCTGGGCATTCCAATATGCCAATGCGCACTATCCCGACGTCGACGATACCGCCGTCGTCGCCATGGCGATGGATCGAATCCAGGGAATAGACAGGCATCAGGATTTTCGCGCTTCGCTCGACCATGCGCGCGATTGGATCGTCGGCATGCAGAGCGAGAATGGCGCCTGGGGTGCCTTCGATTCCGACAATGAGTTCTACTATCTGAATAACATCCCATTCGCGGACCATGGAGCGCTACTCGACCCGCCGACCGAGGACGTCACGGCGCGCTGCGTGTCGATGCTGGCGCAGCTCGGCGCGCACGCGGAAACGAGCCCGGTTCTACGCACCGCCCTCGATTATCTTCGCCGCACCCAGCTCGCCGACGGCAGCTGGTACGGCCGCTGGGGCATGAACTACATCTACGGCACCTGGTCGGTGCTGTGCTGCTTCAACGCCGCCGGAGAAGATCCGGCCTCCCCCGTCATGCGCAAGGCGGCCGACTGGCTCGTTTCCATCCAGAATGCCGACGGCGGCTGGGGCGAGGACGGCACCAGCTACAAGCTCGACTACCGCGGCTACGAGCACGCTCCGAGCACTCCATCACAGACCGCCTGGGCACTGATCGGATTGATGGCCGCGGGTGCCGTCGCGCACCCGGCCGTCATGCGTGGGGTCGACTTCCTGCTGCGCACGCAAGCGTCCGACGGGCTATGGGCAGAGGAGCGCTACACCGCGACCGGTTTTCCGCGCGTGTTTTATTTGCGCTATCACGGCTATGCCAAATTCTTTCCGCTCTGGGCACTGGCGCGCTATCGAAACCTGAGGCAGGGCCGGCGCACCAAATTCGGCATGTGACGCCGCGGAACACTGGCTGTTCGGTCACCGCGCCGGCCGAGTCGTCCCTACACTGCCGGTTTGTGGTGGCCCAATGCTCTTCGTCGTCATTCCGTTCGACGGATTTTGCAGCGCGGTCCAATACGGCACCAGGTTCGGCGGTACTTCGGCTTGCGTCATCACGTCGTCGGGAAGCCGCCGCCAAACCTGGTTCTGCCCCAACAGCTCAATCCCGAGAAAGCCGCGCACGGTGAGCCGCTGGCCGTCCGGGCTCAGCGTCAGTTTGGCCTTATAGACATGCCCGTCGCGTGGGTCGAGGATGCTGCCGTTTTGATAGACTAGGCCATTGCGCTGCATGCCCTTGATGATGACAAGGCCGAGCGAGGGCGCATTCTTCTGGTCGCCTGTGCAGCGGGCACAGATCGGGTTGGGGTTTTCGCCTGGCTTGACGAACATCTTGGCGATGGCTCCGTCGTAAACGCCATCTTGCTCGAATAGGAGGAACCAGCCGCCGACCCGGCCGTCCGTATAGACCTGCGCCCACATCCCGGCCGCTGTGGGCTGGGGTGCGGGCAACGGCCCCCCATACGCCAGTCCCACCATCAGACTGGCCACGGTCACCGTCAGGAACTTTAGCTTTGTCATACGTATCCAAATCGGTGCGGTGGAAATAGGTCCATCGCATCATTCGGCAATGTGTTTTTTTGACGGAATCAAGCGACCACATCCACCGTTCGTTAACACCAGAAGCGCGCGCCGTTGCTCAAAAAACTTGCATTTTTTGAACATATCGCGGGCATCGCAGGTCGCTGTCACTGACCATTATCCACCAGCACCTTACGGCAAGCGCGATGAAGTTTTTCGCGGTGTTCCTTTAGGCAGGCGAGAACGGCTCCATTGCCGTCGCCGACCACGGAATGGCAGAACCGGCGAACGTCGGGGCGACACGCCGCTTGCTCCTCGGGCGTGCCCTGCATAAAGCCCTGCGCGGCTGCGATCGAAGCGGCAGCGGTTAGGGCCGCCACCAGCACGAATATTCGAATCATCATCGGCTCTCCTGGCATCGCTTGCCACCCGCGCGTGAACGCCGTGGCGAGCGTTCCCTTATCGAGACTTGGCATTTATCAAGACTTGGCATTTGGCGCGACCTTGCGTGACTTGCCTTTGCGTCGCTTGCCATTGCGTTGCATACCGTTTCTTGACTTATCGTCAGTTAGCGCGTCGTTGCTCGGCTCACCCGTCGCCAACACTTCATTACGTGGCTTGCCCATTAGGACAGGCTGGAACAAGACCGCCGCCGCCAGCGTACACATCAGCGAAAGGGCCAACAACTTTCCCATACTGGCAGTTCCAGGATGACTGGAAAACCACAGACTGCCGAACGCGGTCGCGGTGGTGAGTGCGCTGAAAAATACGGCGCGCGTAAGGCTCGTCTGTAAGAGATTCGTCTGCCCGTTTCGCCACGCCATAATGTAATAAATCTTGAAGGCAACGCCGACGCCGAGCAGCAGCGGTAACGCGATGATATTGGCGAAATTGAGCGGCAACCCGATCAGGACGCAGATTTCAAGCGTTACGACGCCGGCCAGCATGAGCGGAACCAGCGTCAGCAGCACGTCGCCGATTCGCCGAAGCACCAGCCACAACAGGATCGCGATCGACAGCAGCGCCCAGAGACCGGCCTCGAAAAAGGCGCGCACGATCGTGTCCCCGGCATCGAGAATCGAGATCGGACCTTCGACCGCGTTCGGCTCGACCGTCAGAACGGCACGGGCGAATTGGCGCATCGCCACATTGTCGCTGGGATTGCCATTGGGCGCGGCTTCTACCCGGGCGCGCCCTTCCGGCGTCATCCAGTCGCGAACGAGTTCCGGCGGCAACGACTTCCGCGTCACCGGTTCGGCCTGGAGCGAAGCTTGTAGGCCGCCCAGCGCCGTCTTCAGCGGCTGGATGAACGCCGTGTCGGCCTTCGCTCGCAGCGCCGGGGTTCCGTTTGCCACCGCCGTGAGCGACGCCGCCAGCCGCTTGGCCGCGGTAGCGCCGGGTCCGTTTTGATTGCCGGCGGCCTCGATGAGGCGGTCGGCGCCCTCCTTCAATGCGTCGACATTTTCCGCATCCGTCGGCGGGGACAACGCATTCTTCGGATCGAAGGCCCCGGCGAGCATCTTTCCCGCGTTGCGAATAAGCGGCAGTTTCTCCTGCTGGAGCTCCGGGATGAAGCTTGCAAGCGTCACGGCGTGCGAAACTTCCGGCACCTTCGACAAGCGGCTTGCGATGACGCCGGCGTCGTTGAGTGTTGGCGCCAGCACCTCGACGGCATTGGTATCGGTGTTGGGGTCGCGACTGAGGTCGAGATAGGTGGCGATCGATTCCGATTTGGGGTCGCGCAAATTGATCGGGTTGAAGTCGAACCTGAGCCAGTAGAGCAGCGGCAGGCCCGCAATCACGATAATGGCGGTGCCGACGATGATCGGGATACGGTTCCGCTCGAGAAAACTGTCGACCGGCGCCAGCGCGGCGAATCCAAGTTCGTGCGGCTCGCCCGGCGGATTGAGTAGGCGGATCAGCGCCGGCAGGACCGTGACGCTGGTTGCGAAGGCGATCAACATGCCAAAACCGGCGATAAGGCCCAATTCGGACACGCCGCGGTAATCGGTGGGCAAGAACGAGAGAAAGCCTGCCGCCGTCGCGCCGGCGGCCAATGTCAAAGGCACGCCGACATGCCGGCCGGCAAGCAACACTGCGCCCTCGATGTCGTCAAGTTCGTGGCGCTCCGCGCGGTAGCGCACGCTGTACTGGATGCCGAAGTCGACGCCGATGCCGACGAACAGGACGGCAAAATATACCGAGATCAGATTCAGCGTGCCTACCATGAGCAGGCCTAGCCCCGCGGTCATAGCGAGCCCAATGAACAAGTTAATGAATACGGCGACGATCAGCCGCGCCGAGCGCAGCGCGAGCCATAGAATGAAGAGCACGATGACGACGGTGATCAGACCGTTGCGCACGGCGCCTTGCTTGATGGTGGCGAACTCCTCGTCCGCCATCGCCACCGGTCCAGTGAGCCGAACGGTGGCCTGGAATTTCGGGGCGATCGCGGCTGCCACGTTGCGGAGCGTCTGGGTGGCGGCGTGGCCAGGCTCTATGGCGCTGTAGTCGAGCACAGGACGCACTTCGATGAAGCCGCGCAGCTCGCTGGGCGTGGCTGGATGACCCTCGACGAGAACGCGCCAGGAGAAGCTCGCCGGCTCGCCGCTGATCACTTTCTCCATGGTATCGGATGCCATGTCGAAGACGCGCGTGAAGTCATTAAGCGCGATACGCTTGGATTGGATGCCGATCAGGCCATCCTCGAGCCCGCTGATGAGTCCGCGCAAACTCGGATCGATCGCGAGATCGTGAATGAGAGGTTCGGCCTGGACCAGCGGGGCGAGGCTGCGCTTAAGTTCGTCGGGTGACTGGAACAAAAGCCCATTGCGGGCGAAAAACTCGCCGCCACCGGGTTGCGTCACCTCACGGAACCGCTCTTTGTTCTTCGCCAGCGCCTGCGTCAGTGCCGCGGTCGCCTGACCCGTCAGTTCGGGGGTCGGCGCCTCGACGACGACGTAAATCAGCTCGAAACGATGGAACGCCCGCTCGAAGGCAAGTTCTCGTTTACGCCAGCCCAGATCGGACGAGAGCAGCGTGTTGATGTCCGAATTGATGGCAAAATGCCGCGCGACATAGAACCCCGACGCCATAGCCAGCAGCAGTCCAACTGCGACGACGCGCCAAGCGTTGCGCGTGCAGACACCGACGATGCGGGCGATGACTGATGAAAGCATGGAGTCGGGTCATCCCATCGCCCGATCGCACTTGGTGAAGATTGCACCGGCAGCGCGTTCGATCGGACGCGAATAGACTGGAGCCTATCCCGCCGCGGCCGTGATCTGCGGCTGGGCGGGCTTTGCTCCGGAATGATCGACCCCGGCCTCGGGCTTGGCCTGTTGAATCTCGAATAACATCTTGTCGACGTGGCGGGAAAAGACGTACTGAGCGGGCCGCTGCCGGGTGAGCGAGATTTCCGGCGCCATCGGTCCTTCGGTGCGCACGCCGCGTATCGCGGTCCACAGCGCGCTCAGCGGGTTGCTGACGGCGGCAAGCGCCGCAGTCGGCTCGTAGCCGCAATGGGCCATGCAATTGGCGCACTTTTCGTAACGGCCGGTTCCGTAGGAATCCCAGTCGGTGGTTTCCATCAGCTCCTTGAAGGTCTTGGCGTAGCCTTCGCCGAGCAGATAACAGGGCTTCTGCCAGCCGAACAGATTGCGAGTTGGCATCCCCCACGGCGTGCAGTGATATTCGCGGTTGCCGGCGAGGAAATCCAGGAACAAGCCCGAATGCATGAGACCCCACTTCTTGCCCTTGCCCAGGGCGAAGACGCGGCGGAACAGTTCCTTGGTCTTGCGGCGATTGAGGAAGTGATCCTGATCGGGTGCGCGCTCATAGGCATAGCCGGGCGAGATCGACACGCCGACGCCGAGCGCCTTCGCCTGATCGAGGAACGCGGCGATGTCCTCGGCGGCGTGCCCGTCGAAGATCGTGGCGTTGACGTTGACCGTGAAGCCTTTGTCCTGCGCGGCCTTGACGGCGCGCACGGCGATGTCGAACACGCCCTTTTGCGAAACCGATTTGTCGTGATGCTCCTTCAATCCGTCGAGATGAACCGAAAAGAACAAATACGGCGAGGGCTCGAATAGATGCAATTTCTTCTCGAGCAACAGCGCGTTGGTGCACAGCGAGACGAATTTCTTGCGCGCGACGATGCCCTTGACGATCTCGCCGATCTCGCGGTGGATGAGCGGCTCGCCGCCAGGGATCGCCACCATTGGCGCACCGCATTCATCGACCGCATCGAGGCAGTCCTTGACGGACATGCGCTGGTTGAGGATCGGATCCGGATAATCGATCTTGCCGCAGCCGACGCAGGCTAGATTGCAGCGGAACAACGGCTCAAGCATCAGCACTAGCGGATAGCGTTTGCGGCCCATGATCCTCTGCTTGATGAGGTAGGCGCCGATGCAGATTTCCTTGAAAAACGGAACTTTCATAATTCATTCGTTCTCGTTCAAATGGCCGCGCGCCCCGCGCAGCGAGTGGTTAGACGGCTGCCAACTCGGCCGGCAACCGGAATTCAATCGTTTCCTTGCGGCCATCCAAGACCGAAACTTCGACCGGACCAAGGCGGGCAAGCGCTTCGATGACGCCCTCGACCAGGACCTCCGGCGCCGAGGCGCCGGCGGTGAGGCCCACGCTCTGCGCATCTAGCACCCATTCCGACTGCAATTCGCTGCTGTCGGCAATAAGATAGCTCGGGATGCCGGTTTCCAGCCCGATCTCGCGCAGGCGGTTGGAATTCGAACTGTTTTTCGCGCCGACCACCAAAATGACATCGACCTGCCGGCTCAACTCGCGCACGGCCGCCTGGCGATTCTGCGTGGCGTAACAGATATCCCTCATTTCCGGCCCGACGATATCACTGAAACGCCGTTCGAGCTTTGCAATGATTCCCCGGGTGTCGTCCACGCTGAGCGTTGTCTGGGTGATATAAGCGACCGGAGCATCGGCCGGTATGTCGAGCTTGTCGACGTCGTCCTCGGTCTGCACCAGAACTACCGGACCGGAAATCTGCCCGATTGTGCCGACGACCTCAGGGTGCCCGGCATGGCCGATCAGAATGAGGGTGCGGCCTTGCGCGACGTAGCGCTTGCCTTGGTTATGCACCTTCGTGACCAGCGGACAGGTGGCGTTGAGCACGGGCAGTCCGCGCCCCGCCGCCTCTTCCTCGACGCTTTTGGCGACGCCATGCGCGCTGAAGATGGTTACGGCGTTTTCCGGTATCTCGGAGACCGTTTCGACGAAGCGGGCGCCCTTGGCCTTGAGGCTGTCGACCACGTGTTTGTTGTGCACGATTTCGTGGCGCACGTAGACCGGCGCGCCGTATTTTTGCAGCGCGCGCTCGACGATCTCGATCGCGCGCACCACGCCGGCGCAAAAGCCGCGGGGCTGCGCCAGGATAATCCGCAAGGGCTTTTTCTGGATCATCGGTTTCTCCGGCAAATCTGATCGGTCATGCGCGGTCGAGCCTAAGCGTCTCGGCGGCGTCGTGGCCGAGCGCCTCGAGCGCCTTGGCGACGATGCCGCGGGCGTCGAGGCCGGCCTTGGCATACATGGCGGCCGGCGTGTCCTGGTCGACGAAGACATCCGGCAGCACCATGGTGCGGACCTTCAGACCATTGTCGAGCACGCCGCTGTCGGACAGCGCCCGCAAGACAAAGGAGCCGAAGCCGCCGACCGCGCCTTCCTCGATGGTCACCAGTACCTCGTGCTCGCGCGCGAGGCGCAGCAGCAGGTCGGTGTCGAGCGGCTTGGCAAAGCGCGCATCGGCGATCGTGGTCGACAAGCCCAGCGCGGCCAGCTCATCGGCCGCCTTCAGACACTCGCCAAGCCGCGCGCCATAGGACAGGATCGCCACCTTGTGGCCCTCGCGCAGGATTCGGCCCTTGCCGATCTCAAGCGCTTTTCCCTCCGCCGGCATGGGCACGCCGCGCCATTCGCCGCGCGGATAGCGCAGGGCCGATGGGCGGTCGTCGATTGCGACCTGCGTTGCCACCATATGCACCAACTCGGCCTCATCCGCCGCCGCCATCAGCACAAAGCCAGGCAGGCAGCCGAGATAGGCGACGTCGAAGGCGCCGGCGTGGGTCGGCCCGTCGGCGCCCACCAGCCCGGCGCGGTCGAGCGCGAAGCGCACCGGCAGCCGCTGGATGGCGATATCGTGCACCACCTGGTCATAGGCGCGTTGCAGGAAGGTCGAATAGATGGCGGCGAACGGTTTGAAGCCTTCCGTCGCCAGCCCGCCGGCGAAGGTCACGCCGTGCTGCTCGGCAATGCCGACGTCGAAGCAGCGGTTGGGAAACTCCTTCTGGAACGAGTCGAGCCCGGTACCCGACGGCATCGCCGCCGTGATCGCCACGATCTTGTCGTCCTTGCGCGCCTCCTTGATCAGGCTCTCGCCGAACACCTTGGTGTATTGCGGCGCGCCGCCCTTCGATTTCGCCTGCGCGCCGGTGGCCACGTCGAACTTGACCACGCCGTGATACTTGTCGGCCGAGGTCTCCGCCGGCGCGTAGCCCTTGCCCTTCTGGGTCACCACGTGCACCAGGATCGGCCCGATCTCGGCGTCGCGCACATTGCGCAGCACCGGCAGTAGGTGGTCGATATTGTGGCCGTCGATCGGCCCAACATAATAAAAGCCGAGTTCCTCGAACAGCGTACCGCCGGTGACGTAACCGCGCGCGTGCTCGACCGCCCGCGTGATGGCGCGGTCGAGCGCCTTGGGCAGGTGTCGGGTCAGCTGCTTGCCGACGTCGCGCAGCCTGAGATAGGTCCGCCCCGAACCGAGCCTGGCCAGATAAGCCGACATGGCGCCGACCGGCGGCGCGATCGACATGTCGTTGTCGTTCAAAATCACAATGAGCCGCTCGCTGCGGGCGCCGGCGTTGTTCATGGCCTCGTAAGCCATGCCCGCCGACATGGCGCCATCGCCGATTACGGCAATGACGTTGTTCTTCTTGCCGGCCAGATCCCGCGCCACCGCCATGCCAAGACCGGCCGAGATCGAGGTCGAGGAATGCGCCGCCCCAAACGGGTCGTATTCGCTCTCCGCCCGCTTGGTAAATCCCGACAGCCCGCCGCCTTGCCTCAACGTGCGAATCCTATCGCGCCGCCCGGACAAAATCTTGTGCGGGTAGGCCTGATGCCCGACGTCCCAGATCAGACGGTCCACCGGCGTGTCGAACACATAGTGCAGCGCAACCGTCAGCTCGACAACCCCCAGGCCAGCACCCAAATGCCCGCCCGTCACCGCAACCGCGTTGATCGTCTCCTGCCGCAACTCGTCCGCCAACGCCCGCAACTGCTCCGCAGATAGGTTCTTTATGTCGTGCGGTGTTTTAATCGCGTCCAACATTTCGCTTCCAGTCTGCATGGTGAGTAAAAATATAGGCCGTGAATTCCGAGAGCTACTGAACTATTTGAGCATAAAGTATAAGGCAAGAATTATACCAAATCCATGTCTCCTGCGTCCAATCGACCCAGCGTAACTAGGCCATAAATGGCCAATTTCCGAGGTTCGATCAACTCAGCCGGTGGCTATTTGATGGCACTGAGCACTAG
>JBOHII010000051.1:0-4717 GCA_050725955.1 Pseudolabrys sp.
GTGTTGTTCGAAGCGAGCCCTGCCGCGGCCTTGCCGGTGCTCGCGCCCCCGGCGCCGCCGGTCGCTTCGGGACAAGCGGGCGACGATCCGCAGCGCAATTTCCGCTTCTTCGACAACCGGCAGAAATATCTGCTGTTCGTGAACACCTGCTCGGAGAAATGGGAGATCGCGCATCGCGTCGGCATGGAGCTCGCCAATATCCATCCGCGCCCGCCGGCGGTGCGCGTGTTCGACGCCGGCGTCGGCGACGGCACGGTGCTGGCGCGCGTGATGCGCACCATGCACGACCGGTTTCCCACCATGCCGTTCTACATCGTCGGCAAGGAGATCAGCCTCGAGGACATCCGTCTCACGCTGCACAAGATGGCCGACCGATTTGTCGAACATCCGTCGAGCGTGCTGGTGCTGACCAATCTCGCCTATTCGGAAGCGCCGTGGCTGGCGGTGAAGTCGCTGTCGGCCGCCACCAGCCTGGTGTGGAAAGAGCTGGCGATGGACGGCTCGACCGCGCACTCGTTCGAGCAGCAGATCACCGCGCTCGAGCCGTTCCTCGCAGAGAACTGGAAGGCGCGGGTAAGTCCCAAGAGCGGCAACCCGGTTTATGAGCGGCCGGTCATCCTGGTGATCTACCGCAACGATCACAAATTCCTGCTCGATAAGATCGTGCCCAAGCCGGGCGGTACCGTCGCCGATTACGATCTGGTCATCGCCTCGCAGCCTTATCGCGCGCGCGCCTCGCTCGAATTCAAGGCCAAGCGCGTGCTGGCGCCGCTCGCCCGTGCGCTCGGGCCCGGCGGGCGCATGATCGCGATCCATTCCCACGGGCGCGATCCCGGCATGGAGATCATCCACAAGGTGTGGCCGAACGACAATCCGTTCGTGCACAGCCGCCACGATCTGCTCAAGGAGATCAAGCACGAGCTGGGCGCGGCCGGCCGCGATCTCAATTTCAACGCCTATTCCGACCAGCGCTCCCTGTTCCGTTATGACATGCACACGCTGCCGTCGGAGATTTCCTCCTCGATCGGCACCTCGACGCTGCTCGCGGCATGGAACGCGGCAATCTACGTAGCGCAGATCGAGGACGACCGGCTGTCCGACGTCAACAGCGACCGCCGCTACATCGAGGCCACGCGCGACGTGCTGCAGAAGCAGGGCGGCTTGTGGTTCTACGACGAGTCCTTCGTGATCTCGCACCGGCGCGAGTAGCGCCATGCCCAACGATTTCGCGCAGCGCTTTTCCATCGAAACCACAAGGCCGAATGCAAGCGAGATCGCTGCGCTGGCAGACCTGCTGCCGCGCGCAACGCCGGTCTATTTCTCGGCGGTGCCGACGATCGAGCCGCCCGAATTGATCGCCGCCGCGGCCTTGCTGCGGAAATCCGGCCTGGAACCCGTTGTCCACATCGCGGCGCGGCGCATTCGCGCTGCCGCCGACCTGCAGAATTTGCTCGTCAGCCTGCGTGGCGAGGCCGACGTGCGCCGGCTCTTGGTGATCGGCGGCGACGTCGATGCGGCGGGGCCTTTCCCCGACGCCTTGGCGGTGATCCAGAAGGGCCGCCTGCGCGAAGCCGGCATCGCGGAAATCGGCATTGCGGCCTACCCGGAAGGCCACGCCCGCATTCCGGCCGGCCGGCTGGAAGCCGCACTCGACGAGAAAATCGCCACCGCCGCCGCGCAGGGCCTTGCGGTCCATATCGTGAGCCAATTCTCGTTTTCGCCGGAGCGGATCCTCGCCTGGCTCCGGCAGTTGCGCGCCTGCGGTATCGCCAAGCCGGTGAAGGTCGGCATGGCCGGACCGACCAGTGTGCCGGGGCTCTTGCGCTATGCGCGGCGCTGCGGGGTCAATGCCTCAATGCGCGGGCTGATGTCGGGCGCCGCGGCCGGCCTGATCGGCCATGTCGGGCCGGACCGCATCGTCGAAACGCTGAGCCAAGCCGACGATCTGGGCGATGCCGCACCGCATTATTTTTCATTCGGCGGTGCGGTCGAAACCGCGCGCTATGCTTGCGCAGCGTCAAGACGGCTTGCCGCCGGGCATGCTATGGCACAGCCAAATTCAAACTAGCGCATGATCCCGAAACATGTTTTGCGATCGGATCGTGCATAAAGAAAACTGACCCGCGGCTCAGCCGGCGCGCGGGCGCCATGCGGAGGAAACGATCATGCAACGAACCAAGCCGCCTTTCCGCGCCGACATGGTCGGCAGCTTGCTGCGCACCGCGCCGATCAAGCAGGCGCGCGCGCAACGCGAGAAGGGTGCGATCAGCGCTGCCCAGCTGAAAGAGGTCGAGGACCGCGAGATCGAGAAGATCATCAAGAAGCAGGAGGAGATCGGGCTCAAGCTCGCCACCGACGGCGAGTTCCGCCGCTCCTGGTGGCATTTCGATTTCTTCAGCATGCTCGATGGCGTCGAGCTCTATGATCTCGACCACGGCATCCAGTTCCAGGGCGTGCAGACCAAGATGCAGAGCATCAGGGTCAAGGGCAAAATCGGCTTTTCCAACCACCCGATGCTCGAGCATTTCAAGTTCCTCAAAGCGCACGCCAAGGTGATGCCGAAAATGACCATCCCGGCGCCGAGTGTGATGCATTTCCGGCTTGAGCCGGGCGCGGTGCTGAAATCGGCCTATGCGGATCGCGACGCCATCTTCGACGATCTCGCGACCGCCTATCAGAAAGCCATCAAGGCGTTCTACGACGCCGGCTGCCGCTATCTGCAATTCGACGATACCGCCTGGGCCTACCTCTGCTCACAGGTCGAGATGCAGAAGGCGCGCGAGCGCGGCCTCGACGTCGATCATTTACAGGACACCTATACGGCTTGCATCAACAAGGCGCTGACCGCCAAACCCGCCGACATGACCATCACGACGCACGTCTGCCGCGGCAATTTCCGCTCGACCTTCATCTCCTCGGGCGGCTACGAGCCGGTGGCGCAGAACCTGCTCGCCAGGTGCAACTATGACGGCTATTTCCTCGAATACGACACCGACCGCGCCGGCGGTTTCGAGCCGCTGCGCTTCGTGCCCAAGGGCAACAAGATCGTCGTGCTCGGCCTCGTCACCTCCAAGAGCGGGCGGCTGGAGCCGCGCGACGACATCAAGAAACGCATCGAGGAAGCGACCAAATATGTCGCGCTCGATCAGCTGTGTGTCTCGCCGCAATGCGGCTTCGCCTCGACCGAAGAAGGCAACGTGCTGGCAGAGGACGAGCAATGGGCGAAGTTGCGCATGATCGTAGAATTGGCCGAGGAGATTTGGGGTAAATAGTTAGAAACCGCTCATTCCTGCGAAAGCGGGAATCCAGCAACAAAGAACTGGGTCCCCGCTTTCGCGGGGACGAACGGATTGAATGGGGAGTGACCTTATGACCCAACGCACCACGCCGCCGTTTCGTGCCGATCACGTCGGCTCACTGTTGCGCACCGCGCCGCTTAAGGACGCGCGCGCCAAATTCGCCAAAGGCGAAATCGAGGCCGCCGCGCTCAAGGCGGTCGAGGACCGCGAGATCGAAAAGATTGTCAAGAAGCAGGAAGAGGTGGGCTTGAAGTTGGCAACCGACGGCGAATTCCGCCGCTCCTGGTGGCATTTCGATTTTTTCTGGGGCCTGAAGGGGGTCGAAAGGATCAGCGCGCCGCCGATCAAATTCCACGGCGTCGACACCAAGGCCGAGGCGCTCAAAATCATCGGCAAGGTCGACTTCGCCGGCCACCCGATGCTCGAGCATTTCAAGTTTCTCAAGGCGCACTGCAAGGTCACGCCGAAAATGTGCATCCCGGCGCCCTCGACATTCCATTTCCGGCAGGGCCGCGCGATGGTGAGCAAAGATGTCTATCCCGGCTACGACGAATTCTTTGCCGACGTCGCCGCCACCTGGCGCAAAGCGATCCGCGCCTTCTACGATGCCGGTTGCCGTTATCTGCAGCTCGACGACACCGCCTGGGCGATGATCTGCGATCCGAAGGAACGCGAACAGTCGAAAACGCGCGGCGACGATCCCGATTCGCTACCGCAGATTTATGCGCGTCTCACCCGCGAGACGCTCAGGGACAAGCCGGCCGACATGGCGGTCACCATGCACTCCTGCCGCGGCAATTTCCGATCGACCTTCATCGCCTCCGGCGGCTACGACTTCGTCGCCGAGCAGCTGCTCGCGCACACCGATCTCGACGGCTATTTCCTCGAATACGACACCGACCGCGCCGGCGGCTTCGAGCCTTTGCGCTATTTCCCGAAGGGCCAGAAGCAGCTGGTGCTCGGGCTGGTCAGCTCGAAAAGCGGGCGGCTGGAGCCGCGCGACGAGATCAGGCGCCGCATCGATGAGGCGACCAAATATGTCGCGCTCGATCAGTTGTGCCTGTCGCCGCAATGCGGTTTCGCCTCGACCGAAGAGGGCAACGTGCTGGCCGAGGAGGAGCAGTGGGCGAAGCTGCGCCTGATCGTGGAATTGGCGGAAGAAGTGTGGGGAAGTAGCCGCGCTCCGAAATGACGCCGTCGTCCCCAAAGCCCCCCTTCCGCGCCGATCACGTCGGCAGTCTGCTGCGCACGGCGCCGTTGAAACAGGCGCGCGCGCAGCGCGAGCGCGGCGAGATCACGGCGGAGCAATTGAAGACGGTCGAAGACCGTGAAATTGCGACCGTCATCAAGCGCCAGGAAGAAATCGGCCTCAAAGCGGTAACCGACGGCGAATTCCGCCGCGCCTTCTGGAACTACGA
>JBOHII010000052.1:0-5901 GCA_050725955.1 Pseudolabrys sp.
ACGCGCCTGCCTCGGCGCGCTCGAATGCTTGCGCGAGGATTGTCGCGAATTCGCGCTGAGCATGACGTGGCAGGCTAGCGCGCGTATTTTCCTGCAACATGTCAGTGAGGGCGCACGCGCTTGGCGCGACAAGAAGCGCCGGTTGGCGGCTTGAGGCTAATCTTCGGCCACGCCTGGCAATGAGGGCGCCGGCGAGGCCGCCCTTGCCGCCATCGTTGCTCCGGCGTTAGCCTTCCCCCATGGGCGCGATCGACAAAATTGTTCCATCTGCCGCCGATATCGAGGCTGCCGCCAAACGGCTTGCCAGCGTGGCGGTGCGCACGCCGCTGATCAATGTGCCGGTGCTCGACGAGCATCTCGGCGCGCGGGTGTTCCTCAAGCTCGAAACGCTGCAACGTACCGGGTCATTCAAGTTCCGCGGCGCATATAACAAGATTTCCTCGATTGCGGCCGAGCGGCGTGCGGCCGGGGTGGTGGCCTATTCGTCCGGCAATCACGCGCAAGGCGTGGCGGCGGCGGCGCGCCTGCTCGGCCTGCGTGCCACCATCGTGATGCCGTCCGATGCGCCGCGCTTGAAGCGGGACCGCACCGCCGCGCTCGGCGCCGAGATCGTGCTTTACGATCGCGATAAAGAGGACCGTGCGGCGATCGCCAAAAAGTTCGTGGCCGAGCGCGGCGCCACGTTGGTTCCACCTTACGACGATCCGCTGATCATCGCCGGGCAGGGCACCATCGGCCGCGAGATCGTCGAGGACCTCGATCGGCTGGGATTGCAGCCGGAGATCGTGGTCGTCGGCGCCTCGGGTGGCGGCCTGGCGGCGGGAATTTCACTCGGCGTCAAGGCGCGCGTGCCGCAGGCAAAATTCTTTACCGTCGAGCCGGAGGGCTTCGACGACACGCTGCGTTCGTTCAAGAGCGGGCGACGCGAAAGCAACCCGCGCCACAGCGGCACAATCTGCGACGCGCTGATGAGCAATACGCCTGGCGAGTTGACCTTTCCGATCAACCGCGAGCTGATCGGCGCCGGCATCGCCGCGAGCGATGCTGAAGTCGCAGCCGCGGTGCGTTACGCATTCCACGAACTCAAGCTGGTGGTGGAGCCCGGTGGCGCCATCGGGCTTGCCGCGCTGCTCGCAGGCAAGCTCGACGTCAAGGGAAAGATTGTGGTCGGCATCCTTTCTGGCGGCAATGTGGATGCGGAGTTGTTCGCGAAACTGATCAAGTAAACAGCGCCAGACGCTCGTCCTCGCTCAGCGCCATGATGGCGGCGAGCGGGTCGGACGGCGGCTGCGTCGCCGGCTCGACGGCGGCTTTTTCGACCTGACGTGGCTCGACGGCGGCGGGCGAAGGGCTCGGCAATTCCGGCTCCTCCGGCCCAATGTCAAATGCAGCCTCAGCCGGCGGCGCGCGTTCAGCCGGTTTGCCTTCGGCCAGGGAGTCGATCCGGCGCTCCAGCAGGTCGAGCAGCTTCACCAGCTTCTCCACCTGCGCCGTCGGGACGGCGGCATCGATCTCGGGGCGGACCAGCCGGATGGCGATCAGCAACATGCGCAGGTCATCGCGTAGCCGCTCGACGGCGCAGGCATCGGCGCGAAGGCGCGCCTCGACGCGCTCGATCGCAGCCAACAGCATCGCGGTGTCGGCGCTGCGGCTGCGGCGGGCAAATTCATCGAGCAGCGCGCGGCCGCGCTCGCTTTCCGACAGCGCCGCGCACAGCGCCCGATAGTCCGCTTCGCTCGGCGCGGCCGGCTGGTGTATCGCCAGCGCTAAAGGCTCATTCGGCATGTGCAATCCGCGATTGGACGTTTATGAATCAGCCCAGTTGATTCGGCCAGCAAAGACGCTCGGATGCGCGGTTTTGCCCAACGCCAATTCGGTTTCGCACCGCGCCTGGCGGCGCTTTACGCGGGTATTTTTGTCCTGGGCGGCATCCAGATGCCGTTCTTTCCCGTCTGGCTGAAAGCCAAGGGGCTTGACCCGGGTATGATCGGGTTGGTGCTGGCGGCGCCCATCGTCGTACGGATATTCGCAATCTCGGCAACCGCGCGCATCGCCGACCGACGCGACGCCGTGCGCGCGACCATTGTGCTGGCTAGCTGGCTGGGGGCCGCCGGTTATGTGCTGGTGGCGCTGGCCGACGACGCGATCGCCATCTTGATCGCCTATGCGCTGACCGCGCTGATGCTGACGCCAGTGATGCCGCTTTCCGAGACCTACGCACTCAAGGGGCTCAGTGCGCGAGGCCGCGCCTATGGGCCGGTGCGGCTGTGGGGATCGGCGGCCTTCATCCTCGGCACTTTCGTCGCCGGCTTTGCCACCGACACGATTCCGGCGGTCTATCTGATTTGGCTGATCGTGGCGGCGAGCCTGCTCAGCGCACTGGCGTCACTGGCATTGGCGCCGCTATCGACCGCGGCGCCGCCGGCTGGTGAGTCGCCGGCCTCGCGTAAACATATTCTGCTCGATCCTGCCTTCCTCGCCGTGCTGGCAGGATCGAGCCTCGTGCAGGCGAGCCACGCAGTCTATTACGGATTCTCGGCGCTCGAATGGCGCGGCGCCGGCCTCGACGGCACGGCGATCGCCGCGCTATGGGCGCTCGGCGTAACCGCGGAGATCGTGCTATTCGCATTCTCCGGCCGGCTGCCGCCGTTTTTTCAGCGGACCACGATGCTGATGATCGGCGCGTGCGGCGGAACCTTGCGCTGGGCAGTGATGGCGCTCAATCCGCCCGAAGCCATACTGCCGATCCTGCAACTGCTGCACGCCGCCTCATTCGGCGCCACGCATCTTGGTGCGCTCGGCTTTGTCTCGCGCTATGCGCCGGCCGGCCAAGGCGCGACCGCGCAAGGCTATCTGTCGATTGCGCAAGGGTTGGCGATGGCGGCGGCCACCGGCCTGTCGGGCTGGATTTACGGCGTATATGGTAGCCGCGCCTATGCGGCGATGGCGCTAGCGGCGGTCGCTGGCGGTATATGCGTGTATATTGCGCAGCGCGCGCGCCGAATATCGGTGCGTTGAGCGCAGATGCGCGCGCCGGGTCGGGCGCTCGCAGCTTGCCACAATGCCGCTGAGCGCGTGCCCCTGCATATAGATCATCCGCCGCGACAGCCCGCCGTGCCGGTTGATCCAACGCCGCACCGAAACCGGATAGATGCTCCACAGCGCCTGCGTGCCCAACGCGCTGGTGACCGGGCGGCCATCGGAATCCGGCATCCAGGCGGCGTGGAAGCCGAAGCGGGCGCGCGATGTCGCGCAGATGTGATTGCTCGGGATCAAGCCGAGCACCAGCGTGCAGGCCGACAGGCAATTGCCGTCGATCACCACGCGCTCGCCGCTCGACCGCACCATGGCGAAGGTTTGCAGGTAGTGGCCGATCTGGCCGCCGCGGTCTTCCGAAATCCGCACGGTGGCCGACGCCGACGTAATACCGCACGCCAACATGACGGCGCAGAGCAACAGGCCCCGAATACGCATAACCCCGTCCCCGTTATCGTTACCCCGCCTTTGTGGCGGTGCGCGTTAACCTATCTTAACCATGAGTGTAGGCCCGCGGGACAGCAGTTGGAAAGACATGGTTAACCGCAATTCCCGCTAAAGTTCGGGAACAAATTCAGGACGTTGCCGTGTCGCGGCGTGTCCCAATTTGGGAACTCTTGTTGCCGATCACCCCCATAAGGCCGGCGAGGACGGGAACACCAGGCTGCCGCGGTAGCGCAGGCCGTGGGCGCGATCGCGCGCCAACAACAGCGGGCCGTCGAGATCGACATACCGCGCGCGCTGCGCCAGCAGCATGGCCGGCGCTATCGCCAGCGACGTCGCCACCATGCAACCGGCCATGACGTCGAAGCCGAGACGCTTGGCTTCGACGGCCATGGCCAGCGCCTCGGTCAGCCCGCCGGCCTTGTCGAGCTTGACGTTGACCGCATCGTATTTGCCAGCCAATGCCGGCAGCGAGGCGCGGTCATGCGCGCTTTCATCGGCGCAGACCGAAATTGGCCGCGCCATGCTCGCGAGCGCGCCGTCGGCACCGTCGGGCAAAGGCTGCTCCACCAAGGCCACGCCGGCTCGCGCGCAGGCAGCGAAATTGCGTGCGAGATCGGTTTCGCGCCAGCCTTCATTGGCATCGACGATCAGCGTCGCCCGCGGTGCAGCGGTGCGCACCGCGGCGATACGCGCGGCATCGCCGCCGTGGTCATTATCGCCGCCGAGTTTGACCTTCAGCAACGTGTGCCCGGCAGCCTTGGCGGCGGCTTCGGCCATCGCGGCGGGGGCCGCGAGTGAAATGGTAAAGGCGGTGGTTAGTTCCCGCGGGGCGGCAAGCCCGGCCAACTCATGCACAAGGCGGCCGCTGCGTTTGGCTTCGAGGTCCCAGAAGGCGCAATCGAGCGCATTGCGGGCGGCGCCCGGTGGCATGGCGCGCTGCAGGCCGACGCGGTCGAGCCCGGACGCAAGTTGCACCCGCATGGCTTCGATGGCCGCAGTGACACTTTCGACGCTTTCGCCGTAGCGCGCATAGGGCACGCATTCGCCGCGTCCGCGCACCTTGCCGTCGGAGAGTTCGGTGACCAGCACGACGGCTTCGGTCTTGACGCCACGGCTAATGGCAAAGGAACCGGCGATCGGCCAGCGTTCCGGACTGACAGTAATAGTCAAAGGCAGGTTCAAGGAACTGGGGATATCCATCGCAGCCGGCTCACGCGTAACCCTCGACAGGTTCACCGCCTTGGGTCAAGTATGGCGCCTCTCATTTTGCCCTCCGCCGTAGGGGAGGGCAATGAAATCAGAGGTTTGCCTGAATGAGCGACATGTTGCTTGAAGCTACGGCGGAAGGCGAGCGGCTCAAGCTCGCCGGAGCCGGGGCATGGATTGCCGCGAACGCCCGCAGTCTGGAGGCGCGGATCGACGCCGAAACCGGGCGGCGCGAACCCATCAAGCGCGTCGATATCGACATGGGCCGCGTCGACCGGCTCGATACCTTCGGCGCCTGGCTGTTGGAACGGCTGACGCGCAATTTCGCCGCGCGCGGTTGCGACACAAATGTGACCGGCCTGCGCGACGACTACCGCGCGCTGATCGACGAGGTGCACGGCGTCAAGGAAGACCGAAAGCCGACGCGTCGCGTCCGTCGGCTGAGCGATAGCGTGGCCTCGGTCGGCGAAACCGTCGTCGCGGTCGGCCGCACACTGGCCGCCATCGTCAATCTGCTGGGCGCGCTCGCGGTCGCGCTGTCACGCGTTCTGAGGAACCCGCGCACGTTCCGCTTTACCTCGATGGTGCATCAACTCGACAATGTCGGCTGGCGCGCGGTGCCGATCATCCTGCTCATTACGTTCCTCATCGGCTGTATCATCGCGCAACAGGGCATTTTCCATTTCAGCAAGTTCGGCGCCGACATCTACGTGGTCGACATGGTCGGCATTCTGGTGCTGCGCGAGATCGGCGTGCTGATCGTCGCCATCATGGTGGCGGGCCGCTCGGGCTCGGCCTACACCGCCGAACTCGGGTCCATGATGATGCGCGAGGAGATCGACGCGCTGCGTACCATGGGCTTCGATCCGGTCGAGGTGCTGATCCTGCCGCGCATCGTGGCGCTGCTGATCGGCGTGCCGATCCTGACCTTCCTCGGCTCGATGTCGGCGCTTTATGGCGGCGGCCTGGTCGCCTGGATTTACGGCGGCATCGAGCCCAGCATATTCTTGGCGCGGCTGAAGGAGGCGATCGCAATCAACACGTTCGAGGTCGGCTTGATCAAGGCGCCGTTCATGGCGGCGGTGATCGGCGTCGTCGCCTGCGTCCAGGGGCTCGAAGTCAAGGGCAGCGCGGAATCGCTCGGCCGCCAGACCACGGCTTCGGTGGTGGAATCGATCTTCCTAGTGTTCGTCCTCGACGGCTGCTTTGCCA